>NZ_CP028843.1:6285000-6553713 GCF_003058325.1 Methylobacterium currus | reverse complement strand
GACTGGTCCCTTCTCGGCCCGGTGGCGGCTGCCCGTCCCCGGCCCGTACGCAGATACGCTTGCCGCCATGGCCCCGGACGAGGGGTCGGGCGGCCGGGTCGAAGGCCTGGAGAAGTCAACTCCGTCCTGGCCGTTTTCCCCGTGGTTCATCCCGGTCTATCAACAACTGGTCTCGTTTCTCTTAAAGACCCCGGCTTCCCGAATCCGCGAGGCGTCGCCGCAGGTTGGCGGCACGACGCGGCTTTCCCGCGTGCGATGCGCCGCGATCCGGGGCCGGTTTCGTCGATCGAGAGCGGGACGAGACCCGCGCGAAGGGCGGGCATGGGGAAAGCTAGGGCCTCCGGGGGAAGCTTCGCAACAGGAACGATCGACGGCAGGGTGAACCGATCGTTACGTCGCTCCGTCGCCCACGCCCGATCCACAGCCTGTCCGGCGGCAAGGTCCTGGAATCGTGACCGTTTCGTTGAAACATGCGCGCGGCCCCTGAAAGACCCATGCAAGCTCAAGGGCTTGTCGAGAGCGGGGAGGGCGCCGGGGACAGGCCGGTGGAAACCGCCGCCGTGTCCTCCGCGCACTTGACAGGGGGCTCGGCTGCGCCAGGCCAGGGCAGCAGCGTCAGCTCGGGCCAGAGCGCCCGCATCCGCTCGGCCTTGGCGGCGTAGGTCGCGCGGTTGGCGAGGGCGAGGTTGGGGCGCAGCACCAGGCCGAACAGGTCGGCGAGGCCGAACGGCGCCGCGATCGTGAGGCTGTCGTCGGGCTCGAGCCGCACACCGACCGCATGGACGACGGCCGCGTAGCGGGAGAGCGCCGCGTCGGCGCTCGGGAGGGGAGGGTAGGGGCTGCCGAAGCGGGATTCGAACCAGAGATGGACCCGGGCCTGGTTGCGGATCTCGACCGGGCCGATGCAGGGGGCCAGGACGGGGGCGGCGCGGCGCAGGACCGCATCCTCGGCCTCCCAGGACAAGTCGGCGGCATCGAAGTAGATCAGGTCGTAGTCGCGGATGCCGTGCCCGGGCGGCCGGCCGGTCAGGACGTTCCACACCGTCTGGTAGAGGCAGCCCGCGACGAGGCGCCATTGCGGCAGGGCGAGGCCGCGGGCGGCAGCGAGCAGCCGCATCAGATCCGGATCGGCCCGGACGATCGCCGCGAGCCGCCGGTAATGCTCCGAATCCGTGGGGCTCATGCAGCGGTCCATCGCGCCCATCCGGCGCTCACGCGCCGGTGTATTCCGCCCGCCCGGCGCTCAGGCGCCGGTAGACTCGGCCCGTTCGGCGCTCATGCGCCGGTGTATTCCGCCCATGACATCGGCGTCTCGAACACCTTGACCGACGACAGGAGCGGAAGGGCCGGCCGGGTCTTCTCCCAGATCCAGACCGCGATGTGCTCGGCGGTGGGGTTCTCGAGGCCCGGCACCTCGTTGAGGCAGTAATGGTCGAGGCGCGCGAGCACCGGCCCGAAGGCGGCCTCGACGTCGAAGAAATCGACCACCCAGCCGGTCGCCGGATCGACCGGCCCGTCGAGGGTCAGCTCCACCCGGTAGGAATGGCCGTGCATGCGGTGGCAGCGATGGGTCGGGGGCACGTTCGGCAGCCGGTGGGCCGCCTCGAACGTGAAGGCCTGGGTGATCTTCATCTGTGCATGGTTCTGGGGACAGGGTTGGGCAGCCCCTTAGCACCGATGGCCCGGCGGGCGAACCCTCGTGCGAGGCTCACGCCTCGTGCGAGGCTCGCAGCCTCGTGCGAGGCTCACGCCTTGCGGGACCTTACGGAATCCCGATCAGCTTGTGGGTCTGCAGGCTCAGGCGCCAGCGGGCGTCGCGCAGGCAATGGGCCACCGCGGCTTGCGTGTGGGCGACCCGGTCGGGACCGTCCATCGGCTGGAGCCAGAGATGGCGGAAATCGAGCGCCGCGAGGGCGTCCGGATCGAGGCCGTCCTGCGGATAGACGAGCTTCAGCTCGTCGCCGCTCGTGAGACGCAAGGGCGCGCCCGCCTTCGGGCTGACGCAGACCCAGTCGATCCCCGCCGGGGCCGCTTGCGTGCCGTTGGTCTCCACCGCCGCCTCGAAGCCCCTCGCATGCACGGCCGCGAGCAGGGCCTCGTCGAGCTGAAGCAGCGGCTCGCCGCCGGTGAACACCACGTAGCGCCGCCCGCGGGCCCCGCCCCAGCAGGCCTCGATCGCCGCGGCCAGCGCCTCGGCATCGGCGAAGCGGCCGCCGCCCACGCCGTCGGTGCCGACGAAGTCGGTGTCGCAGAAGCGGCAGACGGCCCCCGCCCGGTCGGCCTCGCGGCCGCTCCACAGGTTGCAGCCGGCAAAGCGGCAGAACACCGAGGCGCGCCCGGCCTGGGCGCCCTCGCCCTGGAGGGTGTGGAAGATCTCCTTGACGGCGTAGCTCATGATGTCGGTCGTCGGGCGCCGCCGGTCCTCGGCGTCGCGCGCGGTGCTCCCTGTCGTGTGTTGCGGTCGTCCTGCCGTGTCAGATGGGGATCGCGCCGGCAAGGGCACCGGGCGCAAGCCTCCTCCGCGCTGCAAGCCTCCTCCGCGCTGCAAGCCTCCTTGCCTCAAGTCTCCTTGCCTCAAGTCTCCCGACGCTCCTGTGGACGGGCCTGTGAGCGGGCGCGGGATGGCAGCGCCGCCATGCTCCCGCCACGGATGGTGCGTTGATGGGGATGTCGCGCGGCGCTGTCAAAAGCTTCGCCGTTGCCCTACAATTACAGTCGGTCCGCCGTGCGGTGCCCGGGGCGGCGTGACCGGACGGCCTTCTTCTCACGGCCGGACGGTCACGGGAGGCGCTGCGAGGCGGCACCGGCAGGACGGGGACCCATCGGAATGTTCACAGCTGCGCTGCTGCCGCGCCTCGCCGGACGCCTCCTCGGCCTCGGCGCCCTCCTGGCCGCCGGATCCTTGGCCGCCGGAACGGCGGGGGCGGTCACCGCGCCGATGCTGGTCGTCGACGTCGATTCCGGCAAGGTGATCTACAGCCAGGGCGCCACCGATCCCTGGTACCCGGCCTCGATCACCAAGCTGATGACGACCTACGTCGCCCTCGACATGGTGCGCCAGGGCCGCGCCTCGATGGACCAGCTCCTCACCATCTCGGAGGCTGCCGCGGCCGAGCCGCCCTCGAAGATGGGCTTCAAGCCCGGCACCCAGCTCACCCTCGACAACGCCCTCAAGATCATCATGGTGAAGTCGGCCAACGACGTCGCCTGGGCGATCGGCGAGAATCTCGGCGGCTCGATCGACGGCTTCGCCGCCCAGATGAACGAGACCGCGCAGCGCCTCGGCATGCGCGAGAGCCACTGGTACAACCCCAACGGCCTGCCCGACCCGCGGCAATGGACCTCGGCCCGGGACATGGCGGTCCTCGGCCGCGCCCTCCTGCGCGACTTCCCCGAGAACCGCGACCTGTTCTCGATCTCGGCGATCCAGTTCGGCCGCGCCGTGATGCCGAACCACAACGGCCTGCTCGGCCGCTATGCCGGCGTCGATGGGATGAAGACCGGCTTCATCTGCTCGGGCGGCTTCAACGTGGTGGCGAGCGCCAACCGCAACGGCCGGCGCATCCTCACCGTGGTGATGGGGCAGGCGAGCGCCCGCGAGCGCGACCTGAAGGCCGCCGACCTGTTCGATTACGGCTTCGGCCAGTCGAGCCTCGGCTGGGGCGGCCAGACGCTCAACGATCTGCCGGTCTCGAGCGCCGCCACCCCGCCGGACATGCGGCCCTATATCTGCGACAAGCGCCGGCCGATGCCGACGGATTCGGATTCCTCCGCCGTGACCGCGGGCGCCGGCGCCGGGGGCAATGCCGACAACGCCAACGCCCAGCTGATGGCCGTGGGCGCGCCGCCCTCCTCGGCGCTCGCCTTCGCCACCATGAACAGCGCGGCCCTGCGCAACCGTGCCCTGCCGCCCCGGGCGCCGTTGCAGCCGGTGCTGGTCTGGACCGGCCGCGACCCGGCCGAGAGCGCCATCGCGGCGACCGACGAGGCAGCGCCGGCCAAGCCCGCCGCGTCCAAGCCCGCCGCGCGGGTGAAGGTGGCCAAGCCTGCTCCCCACAAGCCTGCCCCGAGCCGCAGCATCGCGGCGACCGGCGCCACCGTGCCGCAGCCGAAGCTGCTCGCCCGCCAGAAGGCCGCCGCGCCGACCGCGGCCTCCGCCTTCGCCTCCAGCGGCCCGGCCACGGCGGTCATCGCCGAGCCGAAGGGCCAGAAGGCTGCCGGGAAGAGCGCGCCGAAGCCGGCGGCGAAGCCCGCACCGAAGGCCGAGACCAAGCCGGCCCAAAAGCCCACGGTGAAGTCGGCCCGCAAGAAGGACGATTGAGCCGGTGGCCGCTCCCGCGGCGCCGGTCTTCTGCCCTGACGACGCCCTGGCCTATCGCCGCAGCCGGACCCGCTTCGCGCCGGGCGAGGGGCTCGTCCTCGACGAGGCCTATCGCCTCGCGCATCTGCCCCTGGTGGCGCCCGGTCATCCGGGCGTGATCCCGTCGCGGGAGGGCCGAGACTACGACCGCGGGCGCCATCCCCGGGTCGTCTCGCTGGTGCTGCCGGTGCCGCAGGCGCGCCTCGCCGCCGCTCCGGCCCATGCCGAGCTGGAGCGGGACCTCCGCGCAGCCACCTTCGCGCACAAGATCGCCTGGGACGTCGCCGCGCGCCGGGCGGACCGGCTTCACGCCACCCTGTGCGGCCCGCTCGCGACCCGGCCAGACGCGGAGCCGGTGCTCACGCCGGAGCAGCGGGCGGCCCTGGCGGCGTTCGGCCCGGTCACGGTCGAGCTGCGCGGCTTGTTCTCGGGCAAGATCAATGTCGGCCGGCTCTACCTGCGGGTGTATCCCGAATGCCGCGACGGCGCCGACCGGCTGGCGGGGATCCAGCGGATTATGGGCCGGCCGCCGACCGGTCTCTACGTCGTCGGCCTGCACGCGCTCACCGACGACCTCGACCCGGCGGAGGCCGCGAGTCTCGCCGCGCTGATCGAACGCTGGTGGGACCGGCCGATCCTGCGCCTCACGCTCGACGCCCTGTGGCTGCTCTGGGCCACCGACGACCTCGTGCTCTACGGCGGCGTGCTCGGGCGGGTGCCGCTCACCCGCGAGGTGGGGCCGCCGCCTCTCCTGCCGTCATAAGCGGCCGATCAGCCGGTGATCCGGAGAGACGGCCGGCCCGAAGCCGGTCCTCACCGTGAACCGGTCATCGGGATCAGCGAGCGACCTTCTCCGCCACGGCGATCCCCACCTCCTCCGTCTGCGAGAAGCCGTTATCCCCCGTCCAGGTGAAGCGGAAGGTTCCGGTCTTCGTCGCGACCGTGGTGAAGGTGAGGTACGGGTTGGCGGCGCTCGCCGGGGACAGCTCGGCGCGGAAGACCTCGTCGCCGTCGTATGTGCAGACGAACTCCGTGATGATGTTGCGCGGGATCAGGCGGCCGTCCGGACCGGGGCGGTACCCGGTCTCCATCGGGTGCGAGATCAGGGTCTTGATCTCGATCACCGCGCCGGCCTCGGCGGTCTTCGGCAGGTTGATGAGGGCGCGGGCCATCGTCACGATCCTTCCACGCAGGCGGCCAGCGTCACGATCGCGTCGGCGGTGGCGGACCAGAAGGTGCCGTCGCGCATCTCGGCGATGGCCGTGATGGTCTGGGAATCGGCCAGGCGGATCCGGGTGTTGATGGCGGCGCGACCGGCGCGGGGACCGAGATGCAGCGTCACCACGTGCGGCTGCGGGTTCTTGTCGTTGAACACCGCGATGCGGCGGACGTGATCGGTCTCGCTCATCGGGCTCTCGACGGTGATGGCGAGCGGCACGGTGTTGCCGTTCTCGACCAGCGGCGGCATGTCGAGGTGGATCCGGCCTGCCTGGATCGGCGCGCCACCAGTGAAGCGGCGGATCGCCTCCACGGTGGCCTCCCGGCTCGGCCGGATGAGCGCCGCGTGACCGGGGCGCACCAGCGCGACCGTGAGCAGGCCGGCGCCCCCGGCGAGGATCGTGCGGCGGTGGAGAGCCGTCATGGCGTTCCTTGCCCTCCCTTCAGGGTGACCAGATAGGCGATCACATCCTCGATCTCGCCCGCCTCCAGCACCGGCCGGCCGCGCCAGGCGCCCGCGACCCGCGTACCGTCGATCCGGTAGTAGGAGGGCATCAGGGTCGCGGGGTTCAAGGCCCGTCCGTCAACGAGCCTCAGACGCATTTGTCCCTCGGACAGCCGCGCCCCAATGTCGGACAGGTCCGGCCCGAGATCGCCCGCCGGGGCGGTGCCGCCAAGCCCGGTATGGCAGAGCGGGCACAGCCCCTTGCGGGTGTCGGTGGCGATGGCCCGGCCGCGCCCCGCCTCGCCGGTCCGGCCGTCGAGCGGCAGCGGGATCGCGTCGCCGACGATGGTCACGGGCACAAAGGTCCCGGATGCAAAGGCCGTCTGCGTCAGGGCGAGGAGCACGGGAAGCGCTCGCCTCACCCGAACACCGCCGAGGTGATCGTGCGGTACCAGTCCTCGGCGTAAGTGGCTTCCTGCCGGCGCACCGGATCGGGCGCGTCGACCGGGCTGGTGCCGCCGGCGCCCTCGACATCGGCGAGCACGCCCTTGTCCGGGTGGTACACGCCGGCGACCGAGATGCCGTAGCCCGGCGCGACCAGGCTGTAGCAGGTGTTGATGAGCTTCGGGGTCGCGGGCGCGCGGCCGGCGAGCAGGTCGATCACGGCGTCGGCGCAGACCTTGGCCTGCGCATTGGCCGAGAAGGCGGATTTCGGCATCGCCCCGGCGATGGCCGCGTCGCCGACCACGTGGATCCGCGGCACCAGGCGCGACTCGAAGGTGACGGGATCGATCGGGCACCAGCCCGAGCGGTCGGCGACACCGGCGGCGCTCGCGATGGGCGCCGCCCGCTGGGGCGGGATGATGCAGGCGAGGTCGGCCTTGTAGGTCTCGAAGTCGGTGGCGACGCTCATCGCACCGGAATCGACCGAGGTGACCTGTCCTCCGGCGGCGAGCGGCACGTATTCCAGGGTGCCGGGATAGAGCGCCTTCCACGCCTGCTCGAACAGCTTCTGTTTCGAGAACGTGTCCTTCGCGTCGAGCACGATCAGCTTGGAGCGGGGCTTCCTGGTCTTGAGGTAGTGGGCGATCAGGCTCGCCCGCTCGTAGGGGCCGGGCGGGCAGCGATAGGGATTGCCCGGCACCGACAGCACCACGGTGCCGCCTTCCGGCAGCGCGGCGAGCTGGCGGGCGAGCAGCTCGGTCTGCGCCCCGGCCTTCCAGGCATGCGGCATCACCTCGGCCGCGGCCGCGTCGTAGCCCGGCAGGGCGTCGAAGCGGAGCGCGATGCCGGGCGACAGGATCAGCCGGTCGTAGTCGAGGGTCCGGCCATCGGCGAGCCGCACCGTCCGGGCCGCGCCGTCGACCGCCTCGGCTCTGGTCTGCGCGATCGTGACGCCGCTTGCCCGCAGCCCCTCGTAGCCGAAGGCCTGGGCCGACATCGGCCTGAGGCCCGCGATCACCTCGTTGCTGAACGGGCAGGCGTAGTAGGTCTCCGCCGGCTCGACCAGGGTGACCTCGAGGCCCGCCCGGTGCAGCACCCGCGCGGCGGTACTCCCGCCGAAGCCGCCGCCGATGACGACGACGCGTCCGCCTGCGCCCTGCGCGAGGGCGGGGCGGGGGAGGGCAGCGGCGGCGAGCCCCGCCAGCACGGTCCGGCGGCCGATCCCGGTCACTGGCCCCCTCCCGCGATCCAGTCGGCGATCGCCCGGCTCTCCTGGTCCGAAAACCCCTTGGCGATGCGGTTCATCACCGTCGCCGGGCGGGCGCCGGTCCGGAAGGCGGCGAGCGAGGCCGCGATGTCCTCGGCCGAGTGGCCGGCGAGGCTCGGCACCGCCCCGCCCGGGGGGCCGTGGCACCCCGAGCAGGACGAGGCGCCTGGCGGCGAAGCCGCCGCCGGAAAGGCGGCCGCTTGGCCCGCGAGCAGCAGGAGCAGAGGAAAAAACCTCACGCGCGCTTCAGGTCCGTGCGGCTCGCCGGGATCTGGCGCACTCGCTTGCCGGTGGCGGCGAAGACCGCGTTGAGCACGGCGGGCGCCGCCACGGCGATCGTCGGCTCGCCCACGCCGCCGATGAAGCCACCCGAGGGCATCAGGATCGCCTCCACCGCCGGCATCTCGTCGAGGCGCAGGACCGGGTAGGAATCGAAGTTGGTCTGCTCGATGCGCCCGTCCTTCACCGTGCACTCGCCGTAGAGCGCCGCCGACAGCCCGTAGACGAAGGAGCCGGCGACCTGCGCCTCGATCTGCTGCGGATTGACCGCGATGCCCGGATCGGTGGCGGCGACGATGCGGTGGACCTTGATCCTGCCGTCGTCGCCGACCGAGACCTCGGCCGCCGCTGCCACGTAGCTGCCGAAGCCCATGATCTGGGCGAGCCCCCGGTGCACGCCGGCCGGCGGCTTGGTGTCCCAGCCGATCCGCTCCGCCACCGCGTTCAGGACGGCGAGGTGCTTGGGGTGCTTCGCCATCAGCTTGCGCCGGAAGGCGAGCGGATCCTGGCCTGCCGCATGCGCCACCTCGTCGAGGAAGCATTCGAGGTAGATCGCATTGGGGTTGGTATTCACCCCGCGCCAGAAGCCCGGGATGATCGGCGGGTTGCGCATCGCGTGGTCGATGAGGAGGTTCGGGATCGTGTAGCCGATCGCCGCCTCCGCCCCGCCGGGATTGAGGCCCTGGAAGGTCACCGGGTCCTTGCCGTCGGGCGCGAGCCGTCCCGGGATGATGCCGGCGAGGATCGACTGGCCGGAGATCCGCATGTGCAGGCCGGTGAGGTTGCCGTCCTGGTCCAGCGCCGCCCGCATCCGGCACTGGGTCACCGGGTGGTAGCGGCCATGGGTCATGTCCTCCTCGCGGGTCCAGATCAGCTTGACCGGGGTCCCGGGGAGTTCCTTCGCGATCAGTACCGCCTGGCGCACCCAGTCATGGGTGGCGCCGCGCCGGCCGAAGCCGCCGCCGAGATGGATCTTGGTGACGTCGCATTGGCGCGCCGAGAGCCCGGCGGCCTCCGCCGCGGCGGCGAGCGCCGCTTCGCCGTTCTGGGTCGGGGTCCAGACCTCGCAGCGATCCGGCGTCCAGCGCGCCGTGGCGTTCATCGGCTCCATGGTGGCGTGGTTCTGGAACGGGTAGGCATAGGTCGCCTCGACGACCTTGGCGGCGCCCTTGAGCGCGGCCGAGGCGTCCCCGGCCTTGTTGCCGACGAAGGCCTCCGGCGCGTCCAGGCCCTCCTTCAGCATCGCGGCGATCGTCTCGCTCGACACGCGAGCGTTCGGGCCCTCGTCCCAGACGATCGGCAGGGCCTCGACGGCGGTCTTGGCGCGCCAGAACGTGTCGGCGACGACGGCCACGGCGCTGTCGCCGACCCGCACCACCTTGCGCACGCCGGGCATCTTTTCCACCGCCGGCGCATCGACGCTCTTCACGGTGCCGCCGACCACCGGGCAGTCGCGGATCGCGGCGTTGAGCATCCCCGGCAGCGTCAGGTCGATGCCGTAGACCTGAGAGCCGTCGGTCTTCTCGACGGTGTCGAGGCGCTTCACCGGCTTGCCGGCGATGGTCCAGTCCTTCGGATCCCGGAGGGGGACGTCCTTCGGCGGCTCCATCCGGCCGGCGGCGGCAGCGACCTTGCCGAAGGTGGTGGAGCGGCCGGAGCCCGGATGGCTGATCGTGCCCCGCTCGACCCGGCACTCGCCGGGCGGCACGTTCCATTCCTGCGCTGCCGCCGCGACCAGCATCGTGCGGGCGGCGGCCCCGCCCTGGCGGACCGCGACGTAGGATTCGCGGATGCCGCGGCTGCCGCCGGTCGAGAAATCGCCCCAGGCGCGGCCGCGGGCGAGGTTCTGGCCCGGGGTCGGGTACTCGGTGGTGACCCTGTTCCAGTCGCAGCCCAGCTCCTCGGCGACGAGCTGGGCGAGCCCGGTCAGCGTGCCCTGGCCCATCTCCGAGCGGGCGATGCGGATCACCACGGTCTCGTCCGTGCGCACCACCACCCAGGCGTTGATCTCGGGGGGCGTCGCCTGGGAGGCGGCCGCGGCGCCGGGCAGGTCGAAGCCGAGCGCCAGGCCACCGGCCGCGGCGGCGGAGCCCGCGAGGAAGAAGCGGCGCGACAAGGCGGGGGAGACGGTATGGGTCATCGGGGCCTCCCGTCAGCCGCGGCCGGTCTCGCCGCCCTGGGCGGCGAGGTTGATGCCGGCGAGCACCCGGTTATAGGTGCCGCAGCGGCAGATATTGGTGATTTCCTGGCGGATCTCCGCCTCGCTGGGCTTGGGCTTCTGCGCCAGCAGGGCGGCGGCGGCCATGATCATGCCGGACTGGCAGAAGCCGCATTGCGGCACGTCGAGCGCGGCCCAGGCCTTCTGCACCGGGTGCGAGCGGTCGGGGCTCAGGCCCTCGATGGTGACGATCGTCTGCCCGGGCTCGACCGCCGAGACGGGAAGCGAGCAGGAGCGCACCGCCTGCCCGTCGATATGGACCGTGCAGGCGCCGCACTGGGCGATGCCGCAGCCATACTTGGTGCCGGTGAGGCCGACCTGCTCGCGGATCACCCAGAGCAGCGGCGTGTCGGGCTCCGCCTCGACCTCGCGCACGGAGCCGTTCACGTTCAGGCGTATCATGGGCGCTTCCGTTCGTTGGGCCGGCGCATGGGGCGCCGTGAGGAGGGGGCGGCCGCGTGGGGTGCCGCAATCGGGCCGTTGGTTCGCACCTTGTAGCGATAACAATGTCGAGGCGGCCGGCTGTGTCTGTCAATTGACGGATGCGCGAGCGGGGTGCGGGCAACCAGGGCTGGCGTGCGTTCATGCGCGGAGCCTGATAGCGTCTTCGTCGTTCCATTCCGCGAGCAGTGATGACCATTCACGTCACGCCCGGCAGCCCGCTCCCTCGCCGCTTCACGGCCGGCGACCTGCGGCTGATGCTGGCCGCCGGGATCCTGCGCGAGGACGAGCGGGTCGAACTCCTGGACGGGGAACTGGTCGAGATGGCCGCGAAGGGCTTCGCGCAGGATGTCGTGAAGAACGCCTTGGTGCGCCGTCTTGTCCCGCTTCTTCCGGAGGCTGCTTATCTCGGCATCGAGAGCACGCTTCAGCTCGGGCCGGGCCTGCTGCTGGAGCCGGATCTTCTCCTCGCCCCGATGAGCGCCCGCAGCGCCACGCCGGAAGGGTTCTGCACCATTCCGGGACCGGAGATCCTTCTGGTGATCGAGGTCGCGGCGTCGAGCCTCGCCTATGACCGGGGCCGCAAGGCTGCGCTCTACGCGCGGCACGGTGTCCGGGAGTACTGGGTGATCGACGCGCAGGAGCGGGAGGCTTGGGTGCACCGGGGGCCGGCGGAAGGCCTTTATCGCGATCCGGCGGAGCTGTCGCGGGACTCGGTTCTGCGGCCCGAGGCGGAAGAGTTGGCAATGATCATGGCGCCACTCGCTGAACTCGGCTGAAGACCTTTCAACATAAGCGTGGGATCCCCTTTCCCATGTCGGAGAGGGGTTCGGGATGAGCGTAGCGCGTTTCCGTGTAAGCTGAGGGCACCGAGCTGCGCAGCTTGGCGCGTGTCGATTGATTCTGGAGCGGAGCCACCCTCACCCCCGACCCCTCTCCGACACGGGAGAGGGGAGATCGCGCCATCCTTTCATACCCTCGCGCCTTGGCTTCGACACGTCGATGCCAAGGCGTCCGGCGCATCAGCGCCGACGCCCGTTCGGGCTTAGCCAGCGCCTTCGAACGGGTCCGTCCGAAGGCGCGGCGGTATCAGACGTCGCGTAGGAGACGACATACCCTTACATCCGCTCCGCCACCGTCTTCCCCCCATGCTTCTGGCGCAGCGCGTCGATCTGCTCCTCCGCCTGCCGGAAGGCGGCGAGGCTCTGTCCGGTGAGTTCGCGGGCGCTCGGCAGGCGGATCTTCATCGGGTCGACGAAGCGGCCGTTGATCGCGACCTCGTAATGGACATGGGGGCCGGTCGAGAGGCCGGTGGTGCCCACCGCGCCGATCACCTGGCCGAGGCGCACCCGGGCGCCCGGCGCGATGCCGCGGGCGATCCGGGCCATGTGGTTGTAGGCGGTGGTGTAGCCGTTGGCGTGCTGGATCTCGACCCGGTTGCCGTAGCCCGAGCGCGCGCCCGCCGACACGATGGTGCCGTCGCCGGTCGCCATGATCGGCGTGCCGCGGGTCGCCGCCCAGTCGACGCCGTTATGGGGCCGGTAATAGCCGAGGATCGGGTGCAGGCGGGCGCCGAAGGGCGACGAGATCCGCCCCTCGGCCACCGGGCGGCGCATCAGGAATTTCTGGCTCGAGCGGCCGTTGGGGTCGAGGTAGTCGACCTCGCTCGATCCGGGGACCCGGTAGCGGTAGAGGCCCAGGGTCTCGTCGTGGATGCGCAAGGCCACATAGAGCAGTTCCGGCCGGGCATCCTCGTCCTCGGTGAAGAACAGCTCGGCCCGGTCGCCCGGGGTGGTGCGCTGCTGCAGGTCGGTGCTTGTCGCAAGCGCCATGACCATCTCCTCGATGATCGGGCGCGGCACGCCGTTCTTGAGCGCGGTGCCGTAGAGGCTCTCGTAGAGGGTGACGCCGGCCTCGTCGTCGTCGTCCCGCGCGGTGCCCGGCCGGGGCGGGGCCACCGAGACGAAGCCGCCGCGGTCGTTGGCCGCCACGATCTCCTGGATGCCGTCCTCGCCGTAGAGGGTCACCCGGGCGATGCCGCGGCGCTCGGGGGTGTGGCCGTCGCCTTCGGGCGCGATGAGGAGGCGGACGTGCTGGCCTTCCGCCAGGTCGTCGCGCGCGTGGACGCTCAAGGCCCCCATCAGGGCGGCGAGCCGCGCCGGCTCGGCGCCGTTGCGCTTGAGGAGGTCCGCGAGGCTCTGGTCCTTGGCGAGTACGAGGTCGCGCTCCTCGACCAGCCGCGCGCCGTCCCCTCCGGTGCCGGTCTCGGCGATCGCGGTCAGGTTCTCCGGCAGGATCCGGACCTCGATGTTGCGAAAGCGCGCCTCCAGCCCGGGATCGTCCGGCAGCGCGGCCGGCCGCAGGGCGCGGGAGAGCAGGCGCTCGGCCGGGAAGGCCGGCGGCAGCGTCCCGCCGGCGAGCGCCTGGGTCTCGGCCACCAGGGCGTTCACCTCGTCGTCGGTGAGGGCCGGGGCGTCGTCCTCCAGCGCGGCCTCGGCCAGCGGGCTGCGCACCAGGGTCACGGCAGTCTCGGCCGGGTCCGAATCGCCCTCGGGGGCGGCCGGCGCCTCGACCCGGGCGCTGCGCAAGGGATCGAAGGGCGGCACCGGCACGTCGGGGGCGCGCAGCGGCAGTTCCGTGGCGATCTGCACGTAGGCGTGGACGCGGATCACCTCGCGCTCGCCGGCGCGCTCGGTCATCGGCGCCTTGAAGGCGGTCTTGGCCGCCACGATCATCTCGTCGCGCACCAGCCGGTCGCCCTTGCGGGCGACGTCGCCGGCCCCGCCCTCGCCGTGGGGCGGCAGCGCCCGCTCCGGCGGCGTCGCCACCACGCCGTCGGCAGCGGCGAGGTAGAGCGCGACACCGATCAGGCCGGCGCCGGTGATGCCGGTGAGGAGGCTGCCGGCGAGCCAGCGCAGGTTGAGGGCCTGCCGCGGCGGCCGCGACGCGGCGGCGGAGCCGGAGAGGGAAGGCGCGTCGACGAAAGCGGACAACGAATCGGGCCCTGGACTCAGGCGGAGGGGAGGGGCCGCCCTTGGCGCCGAAACCGTGACCGTTTTGAGACGCGGCCTTACTCCGCCGCGGCCCTCACTCCGCGGCGATCTTGGGCGCGTAGCCGAGCCGCGCGTTCAGCTCGTCGATCAGCGAGGCGGCGGCCTCCGCGATGACGGTGCCGGGCGGGAAGATCGCCGAGGCGCCGGCCTGACGCAGGGCCGGGAAGTCGCCCGGCGGGATCACGCCGCCGACCACGATCATCACGTCGGGCCGGCCGGCCTCGTCCAGTGCCCGCTTCAGCTCCGGCACCAGGGTCAGGTGCCCGGCGGCCAGCGACGAGACGCCGACGATGTGGACGTCGTTCTCCACCGCCTGGCGGGCCGCCTCCTCGGGGGTGGCGAAGAGCGGGCCGATATCGACGTCGAAGCCGAGATCGGCGAAGGCGGAGGCGATCACCTTCTGGCCGCGATCGTGGCCGTCCTGGCCCATCTTGGCGACGAGGATGCGGGGGCGGCGCCCATCCGCCTCCTCGAAGGCCTCGACCTGCCCGCGCACCCGCTCGACCGCCGCCGACATGCCGCCCATCTCCCGCTTGTAGACGCCCGAGATCGCCCGGATCTCGGCCCGGTGCCGGCCCCAGGCCCGCTCCAGCGCCTCCGAGATCTCGCCGACCGTGGCCTTGGCCCGCGCCGCCTCGACGGCGAGCGCGAGCAGGTTGCCGCCACTCTCTTTGCCGGTACCTTTGGCGGCCTCGGTCAGCGCCGCGAGGCGCGCCTCGACCGCCTGCCCGTCTCGCTCGGCGCGCAGGCGCTTGAGCTTGTCGATCTGGAGCGTGCGGACGTTGCCGTTGTCGACCCGCAGCAGGTCGATGGCCCGGTCGCCGTCGGGCTTGTAGCGGTTGACGCCGACGATGACCTGCTGGCCCGAATCGATCCGCGCCTGGGTGCGCGCCGCCGCCTCCTCGATGCGCAGCTTCGGGATGCCGGCCTCGATCGCCTTGGCCATGCCGCCCAGCGCCTCGACCTCGCGGATATGCGCGGAGGCCCGGGCGACGAGATCCTGCGTCAGCCGCTCGACGTAGTAGGAGCCGCCCCACGGATCGATGATCCGCGTCGTGCCGCTCTCCTGCTGGAGGAAGAGCTGGGTGTTGCGGGCGATGCGGGCCGAGAAGTCGGTGGGGAGCGCCAGCGCCTCGTCGAGCGCGTTGGTGTGCAGCGACTGGGTGCCCCCTTGCGTCGCCGCCATCGCCTCGAGGCAGGTGCGGGTGACGTTGTTGAACACGTCCTGCGCTGTCAGCGACCAGCCGCTCGTCTGCGAGTGGGTGCGCAGGGCCAGGGACTTGTCGGATTTCGGCGAGAAATCCTTCACCAGGGAGGCCCAGAGCAGGCGCGCCGCCCGCATCTTGGCCACCTCCATGAAGAAGTTCATCCCGATCGCCCAGAAGAACGACAGGCGCGGGGCGAACTTGTCGATGTCGAGCCCCGCCGACATCCCGGCGCGGATGTACTCGACGCCGTCGGCCAGCGTGTAGGCCAGCTCAAGATCCTGCGTGGCGCCAGCCTCCTGCATGTGGTAGCCGGAGATCGAGATCGAGTTGAACTTCGGCATATGGGCCGAGGTATAGGCGAAGATGTCCGAGATGATCCGCATCGACCCGGCCGGCGGGTAGATGTAGGTGTTGCGGACCATGAACTCCTTGAGGATGTCGTTCTGGATCGTGCCGGCGAGCTTCTCCGGGGCGACGCCCTGTTCCTCGGCCGCGACGATGTAGAGCGCGAGCACCGGCAGGACCGCGCCGTTCATCGTCATCGACACGGTCATCTGGTCGAGGGGGATGCCGGAGAACAGCGTCCGCATGTCGTAGATCGAATCGATCGCGACGCCCGCCATGCCGACATCGCCCGACACCCGCGGGTGATCGGAATCGTAGCCGCGGTGGGTGGCGAGGTCGAAGGCGACCGACAGCCCCTTCTGCCCGGCCGCGAGGTTGCGGCGGTAGAAGGCGTTCGAATCCTCCGCCGTGGAGAAGCCGGCATATTGCCGGATCGTCCAGGGCTGGGTCGCGTACATGGTCGGGTAGGGACCGCGCAGGAACGGCGCGATGCCCGGATAGGAGCCGGCGAGGTCCAGCCCCTCCCGGTCCTGCGGGCCGTAAGACGCCTTCACCGGGATCCCCTCGGGGGTCATCCAGGGCTCGGCGGCGGTCGCGGCGGGGCTGGCGGCCACGGCCGGCGCGAAGGCGATTTCCGAGAAATCCGGGATGCGGGTCATCGGCCTGCGGCTCTCGTTGCTGGCGTTCCTTGCCGATGACTTATAGGCGCGGGTCCCGCTGCGGCCAATGGGAGGAAGGTGGGTCCTTCACGAAACGGCCGCAGGTGCGCGACCGGCCCCCGGTCGGCCCCAGTTCGCAGACCGCCGGGACCGACACGCGCGGCGGTCACGCGGAGAGCGCGAGCAGGGTCCGGGTGATGCGCGTGACGAGCGGGTCGCCGGCCGCTTCGCCGCGGCGCCGCGCGGCGTCGGTCAGGGCGCGCGCGACGGCGCAGAGGTCGTCGGCGAGGGCGTCCGCGCGGTCCGCGGCGTCGCAACCGTGATGCGCGAGGTAGCCGGCCAGGCTCGCCGTCAGGGCGGCCTGGACCACGGTGTGATCCGCGTCGAGCGCAAGCTCGTCCTCGAGCCGGTCGAGGGTCGCGGCCAGGCGCGGGCGGCGGATGTCGCCGGCGAGGGCGGCCTCGACGATCCGGCGCAGCCCGGCGTGACGCGGCTCGCGCCGCGCCCGGATCGCCGCCTCGCCGACCGCGACGGCCAGCGCCTCGCGCAACCTCCGGCTGAGGGCGGCCACCACCGCGTCCCGGCCGTCGAAATACTGGTAGAGCGTCCCGATGCTGACCCCCGCCCGCTCGGCGATGGCGTTGGTGCTGGTCGGCCGGCCGCTTTCCAGAAGCTGAGCGGTCGCGTCCAGGATGGCGTCGACCGTGGCGCAGGCGCGGGCCTGAACCGGCCATTTCCGCTGCGGCAGCCGCAGCGTCCGGTCCCGGCGGAAAATGCGAGTGACGCCGCCGGGCGGCGTGCCGCTAGGCTCGGACCACCGTACCGCTGCCCCGGGTCCCGTCATGACGCCTGCTCTCGCACGTCCTGCCCGCTTGCGTCCGATCTTCCCCGCACCGCTCCAGTCCCTGCTCGACCGGCTCTATGCCGAGGCCGTCCAGACCGATCCCGGCCTGCGTCAGGCCGCCCGGGACCGCGGGCTGTCGCATGACGGCCAGCCGGACTTCTACGCCGCAATGGCGGAGGCGGCGATGCCGGTGACCCCGGATTTCGGGGCGCTCCTCTACATTCTGGCCCGGAGTTCGGGCGCGCGCCACGTGGTCGAGTTCGGCACATCGTTCGGTCTGTCCACGCTCTGCCTCGCCGCGGCCATGCGGGAGAATGGCGGCGGCCGGATCGTGACGACGGAATTCCTGCCTGAGAAGGCGAACCGGGCGCGGGCGCATTTCATCGAGGCCGGCCTGGACGACCTGATCGAGCTGCGCGTCGGCGACGCGCGCGAGACCCTGGCGCGCGATCTGCCGGACCCGGTGGATCTCCTGCTGCTCGATGCCGCCAAGGATGCCTACGGCGATGTCCTCCGCCTCGTCGAAAAGCGGTTTCGTCCCGGAAGCCTGGTCGTCAGCGACAGGGCGGATCTCGATGGCGACGACGGCGGCCGGGCGGCCGATTACCTCGCGACGATCCGCGACCCGGCCAATGGCTACCGCATGGCGGAGATCGTCACCTCGGCTTTGGGCCTGCGCTTCTCCCACGACCTCGCGGTGCACCTGTGAGCGCGCGCGGGCCCGTCCAGGATGGCGGGCCCGCAAGAGGCCGCGAGGTCTAAGATCGACAACGCCTCAGCGTCCTTCGTCGCCCCCCGCCACCCGGCCGCGGGCCCGCGCCCGGACCCAGTCGCGCCGCCGCTGATCCACCTTCGACTCGGCCGCCTCCCGCTCCGCCGGCACGGTGGCGTAGAAATCCGCGACCGCGGCGCCGCCATGGATGCGCTGGCCGCGGCCGGCCTCTTGGTCGCTCTCTTGCCGCAGCCGCCAGCAGCCGAGCGCCTGCCTTTCGCCGGTGCTCCGGGCGCGGGTGCAGGCCTCCGCCCGGGTGTCGCGGGGCGAGGCCGCGGCGCTGCCCGCGAGGGCGGCGAGCGCGAGAGAGCCGAGGAGGGCGAGACGGGACAGCGACGGCTTGCGGAGCATTCCGGACCTTTCGTGTGGGGAGGGGTGCAAGCCTAGAGATCCGCCCTCATGCCTGCAACCTGACCGGGTCTCCGGCCGTGACGGCGCCGGACAGCGCCGCCTCAGCGGCTTCCTGTATGCCAGCGTCGGCTCCTATCTCGCCCGGGTGTGGCGCCTGTTCGATTTCCGCTTCACCCGCCACCCGCCGCTCCGGGCCCCCGTCGTCCTGTCGCCGGCGATCGACGTCAATCTTTTCACCCAGCACGTCGTGACCGACCTGCGCCTCGGGCTGTCCGCGGCCGCCGCCGGCCTGTTCGACCCGGCGACCATCCATTTCCGGGTCTGGCGCGTCGATCGGCGCATGCCGCTGCTGCCGGGCCTGCTCCTCGTCACCCTGTTCATCGGGTTGGCCGAGACGATCGGCACGGCGACGCAGGGGTGGATCTACCCGCATCAGGCGGCAGGCTGGGCGGCGGTGTCGCCGCAGAAATTCGGCTCGTGGTTCCTCCTGATGATCATCTCCGACACGCTGGTCGCCCTGGTGAGCCGGCCGAAGGCGCTCGCCACGGCCGGCGCTACCCCAAGCGCGGCGATTGGCGCGGCCATTGACGCAGGCCCCGCCCGGCCCACTTCCCCGCCAGCGACAGCCGGTTCCCTCCCGGCACGTTCGCTTCCGGCAAGTTCCCTCTCGGAGTGACGAAGACGGTGCCCGATCGCTTCCTGCGGGTCGCCCTGACCGCCGCCCTGGTTCTGCTCGCGCTGTTCGTCGCGCAGCCCTACGTCACGAGCCTGCTGTTCTCGGCCAACGAGCCCCGGGCAGTGACGGCGCGGGGCGACCTCTCGCAGGCCGAGGCCTCGACGGTTGCCCTGTTCGAGCGCGCGGCGCCGTCCGTGGTCTACGTCTTCGCCCGGGCGCAGCAGGGCGCGGTGACGTTCGATCCCGAGACAGGCGAGCGCCGGCAGGGCGGGGGCGAGCAGACCGGCTCGGGTTTCGTCTGGGACGCGGCCGGCCACGTCGTCACCAACAACCACGTCATCCAGGGTGGCGGCGACATCCAGGTGCGCCTCTCTACCGGCGAGGTGGTGCCCGCGACCGTAGCCGGCACCGACCCGAGCTACGACCTGGCGGTCCTGAAGCTCGGGCGCGTCACCGCCGTGCCGCCGCCGATCGCCATCGGCACCTCCGGCGACCTCAAGGTCGGGCAGTTCGTCTACGCCATCGGCAACCCGTTCGGCCTCGACCACACTCTGACGACTGGTGTGGTGAGCGCGCTCAAGCGCCGCCTGCCGACCGCGGAGGGGCGGGAGCTGTCCGGCGTGATCCAGACCGACGCGGCGATCAATCCGGGCAATTCGGGCGGGCCGCTCCTCGATTCCGCCGGGCGGCTGATCGGCGTCAACACCGCGATCTTCTCGCCCTCCGGTGCCAGCGCCGGCATCGGCTTTGCCATCCCGGTCGACGTGGTCAACCGGGTGGTGCCGAACCTGATTCGCACCGGCCGCACGCCGAGCCCGGGCATCGGCATCGTGGCGGCGAGCGAGGATGCGGCGGCACGGCTCGGGATCGACGGCATCGTGGTGGTGCGGGTGCTGCCGGGCTCGCCCGCCGCCCAGGCCGGCCTCCAGGGCGTCGATCCGGCGACGGGCGAGATCGGCGACATCATCATGGGGGTGGACGGCCGCCCGGTGCGGCGGCTGGCCGATCTCACCGCGGCGCTCGAAGCCTCCGGCGTCGGCCGCAGCGTGACGCTCCAGGTCGAGCGCGACGGGCGGGCGATCACCGTCATGGTCACCCCGGCGGATATGGGACAGCGCCGGCGCTGACGCCTTCGGTCGCGCGGCGGAGCCGGAGGCGTTATCCTGGCGCCGATCCGCTCCGGAGCCCGCCCCGTGCCTGCCCGCCTCCTCGCCGCCCTCCTCGTCACGGCCGCCGTGCTGCCGGCTGCCGCGGGCGAGCGCGGCGCCCGTCCGCCGCGCCTGTGCCCGCAGGACGCGCCGCCCGGCGTGCGCCTGCCCGACCGGCCCGAATGCCGCGAGGCACCCCCGGCGGCCGTCCGGGCCACGGCCCCGGGCTTCATCGATCTCGGCAACGGCACCTCGCTGCGCGTCAGCGGCCGGGCCGCCTACGAGGTGGGCTATACAGGGCGTTGACCCTCGATGGGCTGACCCGCGATCGTCCGGGGCGATGCCGTTCCTCCCTTGGTCGAGATCCGGACCGAATCGCCCTCCGGGACCTGCCCCGTCGGAACCCTCCGGGGCCCCGCCGCATTCGCTCATCGGGGCGAGACGGAGGGCATGATGATCCTGGCAGCCTGCGAGGGCCGGCACTGGCAATACGAGATCGTCGAGCATGCCGACGGCTACGTCGTGCGGATGCGCGACCTCGATACCGGCGATCTCGACGCGGAGGGCGCCACGGTCTTCCGCACCATGCCGGTGGCCTTCGCCTTCGCGGAGATGTCCGCCGCCTTCGACCGCTTCACCGCCTCGACCGAGGAGGAGGCGGACGACGTCCAGATGGCCACCGACTTCGCGGTGTCCGAGCGCGTCTTCTGCGATCTCAGCAGCCGCCTGTGCGACGGCGGCGTCGCCGGCAACCTGGTCCAGGCCTGGGAGCGCCGGCCGGCGGACGGGCCTCGGCTGACGCTGCACTGATTGTCACGACCCCAGCCGCTTGAGCACGTCCCGTGCCGCCCGCTCCCCGTCGAGCGTCGCCCCGCCCACCGTCATCGCCGCCCCGCCCCCTGCTGCCTCGCCGGCGAGGTAGATCCGCTCGGCCACCGGCACCCGCAGGGCTTCCCGGGCGGCGAGGTGGCCGGGCCGCGCCAGGGAGTAGCTGCCGCGGGAGAACGGGTCGGTCCACCAGGCGGCGAGCCGGCCCGCCGTGACGGCGGCGCGGATGTCGGCGCCGAAGACGCTCACCAGATGGTCGGTCGCCGCGGCCAAGGCCGCCCTCTCGCCGGCCTCGCACAGGGCCCGGGCGCCGTCGCCGCCGCAATGGAGCACCGCCAGGGGCTTCCCGAACGGCTGCATCTCCAGATAGGCGGTGAGGCCGGGCGTGCCGCCGCGCAGGATCACGGCGTCGCGCAGGTCCTGGGCGCGTAGCCGGGCGAGGTCGAGGGCCAGCCCGATCTTGGTGTAGGCGCCCATCGTCAGTCCCGCCACGGCTTGCGCGGTCGCCGCCGGCAGGTCCGGGGTGAAGCGCAAGGAGCCCGACGCCAGCACGCCGACCGGCACCGTCACGATGGCGCAGGCGGCCCGTAAGCGTCCGCGGGGCGTCTCCACGGCGACGCCCGGGCCGCTCCAGTCGAGGCCCGTCACGGGCGTGTCCAGCCGCACCGGCAGGTCGGCGTAGTGGGAGGCCACGAGGGCGCCGTAGCCGTCGACCCAGATGTCGTCGCCGGACCAGAGCTGGTCGTAATCGGCGCAGGAGACCCGGTCCGGCTCCTCGCCGAGGGTGAGGCGGGTGAGCCCGGTGGCGGCGGCCCGTGCCGCCTCGTCCTCGCCCGCCACGGCCTGCGCCACCGAGCGGTCCGGACCGGCCGGGTGGTCGAGGAGGGCGCTGACCCGGCCGAACCCCGACCGGCGCTGGCGCCGCTCGGCCTCGCTCGCCCGGACGCCATCGTTCACCAGGACCGGCCAGGGGCTGGTGGCGTCGTCGGTGGTGCGCACGCGCGCCGCTTGCGCGATCTCCCGCCACGGGTTGCGCTCGGCCCAGTGCACGTATTGCCCGCCGGCATCGAAGCTGCGCCCCGGCCCGAGCGCCGTCTCGGTGAAGGCCCGCCCGCCGACGCGCCCGCGGGCCTCCAGCACCACGACGCTGTGGCCGCTCCGCCGGATCGCCGAAGCCGCGGCGAGGCCGGCGGCGCCAGCCCCGATCACCGCGACGTCGGCATCGCTCGCGGCGCGGGTACGGGTGGAAGCGGCGAGCACGGCGGCGCCGGCCAGGAGGGAGCGACGCGACAGCGTCATCCCGGTTCTCCGTATGGGTTCCTTGTGCGACTCACCTCGGCGGAGGTGCGGCGCCGGCAAGGCTGCGCGGCGAAATATCGCCCGGTCGGCGGCCTGACGGAGCGCCTTCGACGCAGGCTGTCCGAGATCCGAGGTCGACCGGACTTGCCTCGCGTCACCTGCTGCGCCAGGACGATGAGATATGCGGCGGATTCGTTCTCGGGCGCTTAACCGGTGCGGCGCACCGCTGCGCCGGATCGGGGGAGGCGATCAATGCGGGTCGTCGTGTGGCTCATCTCGGGTGCCCTTCTCCTGGTGGCAGGGTGGCACTGGGTGAAACTGGACAAAGTCATTCGTCCCAAAATCCCGAAGACCGGCGAGGAGAGCTTTCGTGTGTCGGTCCGGCACTGGATCTGGAACCCGGACATCTCCGACGACGCGCGGCGTCACGCCGTCGCGGGAGCGTTCGCCCTCGCGACCGGGATGGGTACGGCGAGCATCGGTGTCTGGTGTCGCGGGCTGCCCGCCCTCTCCATCCTCTCGGTCGGTGGGGCCGTGTTCGGGCTCTTCGATGTCGTGCGGGAGTACCGGGTGTTCCGAACGCGGCGCCGCTGGCGGGCAGGCTGACCGTGCGCTGGCAGCATCCGCTCACGGCGATGCGAGCCGCCGTTCGACGTCACGCCCGCCCCACGAACGCCATCCGCCCCTGATTGTGCCCGAGATTCTGCGGCATCCGCTCCGCCGCGAAGCCGGCAGCCGCGAGCCGGGCCAGCATCGCGGCCTCGCCGGAGCGCGTGAGCCCGAGGCGCCGGCGCAAGCTCCGGTAATCCGACACGAGGGTGCGGGCGAGGCCGATCACCGCCGCCAGCAGAAAACCCTCGCGCCGGGCGAAGGCGAGGAGCGCGGCGGCGTCCGACAGAGCGCCGAGATGGGGTGGAATGACGTCGGCGAGGACCAGGCGGCCGCCGGGCTTCAAGAGGCGGCGCCAGGTCAGCAGGCAGGCGTCGAGCTCCGCGGCGGTGAGGTACTGCGCCAGGGAGTTCGCCACCACGAGGTCGAGGCCGGCCGGCGGCAGCGCGGCGACCTCCTCGGGCGACAGGACGGCGATCTTGGGATTGTCGGAGAAGCGCCGGCGAAGGGCGTCGCGCTGGCGCGGCGAGGCGTCGCAGAGGAGGAGCCGGCCGCAAGCCAGAGCGACCCGGGCGGCAGACAGGGCCTCGCCGCTGCCGTGGTCGAGGACGACCGCGTCCGGGTGCGGAACCAGGGCGGCGATCTCGTCGGCCAGCCCGGCATAGTGCCGGGCCTTGTGGCGCGCATTGACGTAGATCGGGGTGTCGCGGTCCCAGAACTCGCGCCAGGAGGCAACCACCCCGGGCGCGCTCAGCCGCCGATCAGCAGGACCGAGACCGCCCGGTCGATCGAGAGATAGAAGACCGCGAAGGCGACGACGGCGGCCAGCGCGAACTCGGCGGCGTCGTTCGGCAGGGCGCGCAGCTCGCGCAGGGTCTCGCGGCCGTAGAGGGCGCCGAGCCAGGCGAGGGTCAGTACCACCGGCATCGCGAACAGGAACGACCAGGTGCTCTCGACGCGGCTCGCCATCGGGTCGATCAGCGCGCGGATGTTGCGCACCCACGGCGCCTGGGTCGCGGCCGCCAGGGTGGTCACCCAGGCCAGCCCCACGGCGATGCCGAGATGGGTCGTGAAGGTGCGGTGCAGGCGCGAGAAGCTGTCGGTCGCGGCGTGGTCGGTCACTGGGCAAGCCCCGAATTCGCGGCCCCGCGACGATCGTTCATCGTCGTCGCTCCAGGGCGGTAGACGGCCGAAGAATCGGCCGCGAGTTCGGGTTTTTTGTGGCTGCGGCCGGATCCGGCCGCAACCTTTTTCAGAGTTACGCGTTGCTGCCTTTCGTCTCGCGCATGAGGCTGACGAAGCGGTCGAACAGGTAGTGGCTGTCCTGCGGGCCCGGCGAGGCTTCCGGGTGGTGCTGCACCGAGAAGGCCGGGCGGTCTGTCAGGGACAGGCCGCAATTCGACCCGTCGAACAGCGAGACGTGGGTCTCGACGGCGTTCTCCGGCAGGCTGTTCGGATCGACCGCGAAGCCGTGGTTCATCGAGACGATCTCGACCTTGCCGGTGGTGCGGTCCTTCACCGGGTGGTTGGCGCCGTGATGGCCCTGGCTCATCTTCACCGTGCGGCCCCCGAGCGCGAGGCCCATCAGCTGGTGGCCGAGGCAGATGCCGAAGGTCGGGACCTTCTTGTCGAGGAGGGCGCGGATCACCGGCACGGCGTATTCGCCGGTCGCCGCCGGGTCGCCGGGGCCGTTCGACAGGAAGACGCCGTCGGGCTTGAGCGCCAGCACCTCCTCGGCGCTCGCGGTGGCCGGCACGACCGTGACGTCGCAGCCCGCCTTCGCCAGGAGGCGCAGGATGTTGCGCTTCACGCCGTAATCGATCGCCACGACCTTGAGGCCCTCGCCCGGCGCGCGGCTGCCGTAGCCGGCGGGGTGCTGCCACACGGTCTGCCCCCAGGTCGTGGAGGCCTTGCTCGTCACCGGCGGCACGAGGTCGAGGCCTTCCATCGGCGGGAGCGCGGCGGCCTTCGCCTTCAGCGCCTCGCGGTCGAAGCGCCCGTCCGGGTCGTTGGCCAGGATCGCGTTCGGCATGCCGCGGTCGCGGATGAGGGCCGTCAGCGCGCGGGTGTCGACCCCGGTGATGCCGACGATGCCGCGGGCCTTCAGCCAGCCGTCGAGGTGGCGCGAGGAGCGCCAGTTGGAGGGATTCGTGACGGCCGAGGCGATCACCGCGCCGCGCACGCCGGA
Organism: Methylobacterium currus; assembly: GCF_003058325.1. Taxonomy (NCBI): domain Bacteria; kingdom Pseudomonadati; phylum Pseudomonadota; class Alphaproteobacteria; order Hyphomicrobiales; family Methylobacteriaceae; genus Methylobacterium; species Methylobacterium currus. Next base: position 6,529,061 of record NZ_CP028843.1, on the reverse strand, counting down.
GGCCGGGGCATCGTCGAGGCTCTCGAGGTCCTCGTCGTTGGTGCCGACATTGCCGATATGCGGGAAGGTGAAGGTGACGATCTGCCCGGCATAGGACGGATCGGTCAGGATCTCCTGGTAACCGGTCATCGCGGTGTTGAAGCAGACCTCGCCGGCGGCCTCGCCGGTGGCGCCGATGCCGAAACCCTCCAGAACCGTGCCGTCGGCGAGCACCAGGAGGGCGGTCGCGACGGGCTCGGCCCAGCCTTCGGGTTGCGCGGGGGCGGCCGCGTCGTCTTGCAGCATGATCGTGAACTCGCTTATGTCGCGGCCGGGCACGGCCGACGGGCGCGGCCGGCTGTTTACGGGGCCGGCGGCGGCCCGGTCAATCTGGGGATGCTCCGGTATCCCCTCAAGTGCCTCACCTTTCAAGTGCCTTGCATCACACGACAACACCAGGAGACCGGCATGCTGCGCCAGCGCCTCACCGCCGAGATGAAGGAAGCCATGAAGGCCGGCGACAAGGCGAAGCTCGCCACCGTCCGGCTGATCCAGGCCGCCCTCAAGGACAAGGACATCGAGGCCCGCGGCCTAGGCAAGGAGCCCCTGGGCGAGGAGGAGATCTTTTCGCTGCTCCAGAAGATGATCAAGCAGCGCAACGAATCGGCGACGGTCTACGACCAGGGCGGCCGCCCCGAACTCGCCGAAGGGGAGCGGGCGGAAGCCGCGATCATCGCGCAGTTCCTGCCCCAGCAGATGGACGAGGATGAGACCCGCGCGGCGATCCAGGCCGCCATCGCGGAGACCGGTGCCGCCTCGCCGAAGGACATGGGCAAGGTCATCGCCGCCCTGAAGGGCAAGTATGCCGGCCGGATGGACTTCGCCAAGGCGAGCGGCCTGGTGAAGGGAATGCTGGCCTGACGGCCGCGACCGGCGCCGGGCCCGGCCGTACCGGTGTCGTGCAAGGACGCCGCGCCCGACGCCTCGTCGCGGGCGCCGGCGCGTCTGGACGGCGGAGGTCGATCCCCGCTGTCCCGACGGCGCGGCGCATCGGCCGCGCCGGTTCCCGCCCCGTCTCTCCCGGGCCGCGCGAGCCGGCATCGGGCGTGAGGTTCAACAGAATTTCGCAGAAGGACGTCTGTTCCATCGTTAGGTAAGGATTAAAGAGGTTCGTCGTTATCTCTGCGTCATCCAAGGGGAGCCTGACGGGTTCCGGGGAGCGGGGGTGCACGGTGAGATCGTTGTCGTCCATTCGGGTCCTGGTGCTCGGGATCACGCTCGCCCTGGGAGGCATCGTCGGGACGATGACGCTCGACCGGGTCGTCGAGGCCTGGAACAAGCACCGCGATGCCCGGGCCGTCGCCGTCGCGGCGACGCTCGACCAGCGCGTCCTCGACGCGATGCAGACCCTGCGCTTCGAGCGTGCGGACACCGCCGTCGCGGTGAGCCTGGCTGGCGACGAGGCCACGGCCCAGCACAGGACCATCGCCGGCCATCGCGCCCGGGCGGACGAGGCGATCGATGGGCTGGTCGCCGCCTCCGCCGGCCTCGACGTGCCGGGCCTGCGCCAGGCGATCGCGGATTTCGAGCCCGCCTACCGCGACCAGATGGCGCTGCGGCGCCTGGTCGACGCGGCCGCCGACCGCGAGATCTCCGCCCGCGACAAGACCCTGGCCCCGCGGGTGCTGCAAACGGTCGATGCCACCATCGACCGCCTCGACCGGGTCGCCGGCGCCCTGGAGCAGCAGATGGCCCGGCTCGAGCCGGAGACGCGCCTGCTGACCGGAATCCAGCGCCTTGCCCGGGAAACCCGCAATGCCGCCGGCTTCCTCACCTCGACGATCAGCACCGTCCTGGCGAGCGGGGCGCCGCTCTCCACCGAGCAGGCACAGGCGCTGCAGGTCATGCGCGGGCGCCAGGACGCGATGTGGAAGCTCGTCGAGGGGCGGACGGCCGAGCTGCCCGCCAGCGTCGCCGCCGCGGTCGCGGCGGCGCAGGAGGCGTATTTCGCGCCCGCCACGGCCGCGGCGATCCAGCGCAACCTGCGCGCCTTCACGCCCGGGGCCGAGGCTCCGATGACCCGCGAGGCGTGGAAGGACTTCATCCTGCCGAAGCTCGCCACCATCATGAACCTGGCGAGCGAGGCCATGGCGGCCGAGGTGCGGGCGGCGGATGCGGCGGCCGAGGCGGCAGGGCGCCGGCTCGGCACCCACCTGGCGCTGCTCGCGGTGGTGCTCCTGCTGGTGGGCGCGAGCTGCGCGGTCGCCCAGCTGCGCATCGCCCTGCCGATCCGCCGCATGACCGGTGCGATGCAGGCCCTCGCCGCGGGCGACGCGACGGTGGCGGTGCCGGCGATCGGACGCCGCGACGAGGTCGGCGCCATGGCCGCCGCCGTGCAGGTGTTTCGCGACAACCTCATCCGCACCCGCGCCCTCGAGGAGGAGACGGCGCTGGCCCGCGCCTCGGCCGAGGAGCAGCGCCGTGCCGGCATGCGCCAGATGGCCGATGCCTTCGAGGCGGCCGTCGGCGGCATCGTCGGCCAGGTCGCGGCCTCGGCCACCGAGCTCCAGGCCACCGCCGCCGTGATGACCGACGGCGCGACCCGGACCGCCGGACGCTCCACGGCGGTTGCCGCCGCCGCCGGCCAGACCGCCGAGAATGTCGGCACGGTCGCGGCCGCCGCGGAAGAGCTCGGTGCCTCGGTGAGCGAGATCGGCCGGCAGGTCTCGGGCTCGGCCGCCCTCGCCCGGACCGCCGTCGACGAGGCCGCCGGCACCGCCGGACGGATGCGCGAGCTGAGCGAGGCGGTGGCCCGCATCGGCGACGTCGTCGGGCTGATCTCCTCGATCGCCAGCCAGACCAACCTGCTCGCCCTCAACGCCACGATCGAGGCCGCCCGGGCGGGGGCCGCCGGCCGCGGCTTCGCCGTGGTGGCGGCGGAGGTGAAGGAACTCGCCGGCCAGACCGCGAAGGCCACCGAGGAGATCACCGGCCAGATCGGGCGGATCCAGAGCAAGACCGGGGAGGCGGTGTCGGCGATCGAGGCGATCACCGGGCGGATCACCGAGATCGACCGCGTGTCGATCGGGATTGCCGCTGCCGTCGAGGAGCAGGGCGCGGCGACCCAGGAGATCGTCCGCAACGTCGCGGAAGCCGCCTCCGGCACCAACCAGGTGACCCATACGATCACCGAGGTTGCAGGGGCCGCGGAGGAGACGGGAGCTGCCGCGACGCAGGTTCTCTCGGCCTCCTCCGAGCTGTCGCGGCAATCCGAGCAGCTCTCGGCCGAGGTGAAGCGCTTCCTCGCCTCCGTCCGGGCGGCCTGACGGCCGCACCGGCGTGACGGCCTGACGGCCGCATGGCGGGGCGGCGAGGACGGAAGAGCCGGCTGCGCCGCGGCCGGCTCCGATCCGTTAGGACTCTGCTGACCAAGACGCGTTACAAGGCAGATCCCTCGACCGGACCGTAACCCTTGCGCTATCCGCCCCACCTGCTCGAAGAGATCCGCTCCCGCCTGCCGGCCTCCGAGGTCGTCGGCCGGCGCGTGCGCCTCAAGAAGGCGGGTCGGGAATGGCGCGGCCTGTCGCCGTTCAATGCCGAGAAATCGCCGTCGTTCTACGTCAACGACCAGAAGCAGTTCTACCACTGCTTCTCCTCGGGCAAGCACGGCGACATCTTCACCTTCGTGATGGAGACCGAAGGCGTCTCGTTCCCGGAAGCCGTGGAGCGCCTGGCCTCGGAAGCCGGGGTGGCCTTGCCGGCGCCGAGCGAGGCCTCGCGCGAGAGCGAGACGCGGCGGCGCGGCGCCCTGGAGGTGATGGAGCTGGCCTGCACCTTCTTCGAGGAGCAGCTGGCCGGCCGCACGGGCGCGCGGGCGCGCGACTACCTCGCCGGCCGCGGGCTCGACGGCGAGGTCCGCCGCACCTTCCGCCTCGGCTACGCGCCGCCGGAGCGCTACGCGCTCCGCGACCATCTCGCCGCCCGCGACGTGCCGGCCGAGCTGATGGTGGAATTGAACCTGCTGACCACCGGCGACGACATCAAGGTGCCGTTCGACCGTTTTCGCGACCGGGTGATCTTCCCGATCCGTGATGTGCGTGGCCGGGTCGTGGCCTTCGGCGGCCGCGGCATGAGCCCGGACGCCAAGCCCAAATACCTCAACTCCTCCGAGACGCCGCTCTTCCACAAGGGGCGGATGCTCTACAACCACCACGCCGCCCGTAAAACGGCCCACGAGACCGGCCGGGTGATCGCGGTCGAGGGCTATGTCGACGCGATCGCGATGACGCTCGCCGGGCACCCGGAGGTGGTGGCCTCGCTCGGCACGGCACTGACGGAAGACCAGCTCGCCCTGCTCTGGCGCATGGCCGACGAGCCGATCCTGTGCTTCGACGGCGACGGCGCCGGCCGGCGCGCCGCCTACCGCGCCCTCGACGTCGCCCTGCCGGCGCTCCAGCCCGGCAAGTCCCTGCGTTTCGCCCTGATGCCGGAGGGCCAGGACCCGGACGACCTCCTGCGCACCGGGGGCCCGGGCGCCATCGACCGGGTGCTCGACGGCGCCCGGCCCCTCGTCGACGTGCTGTGGTCGCGCGAGACCGAGATGAGCCCGGTCGACACGCCGGAGCGCCGGGCCGGCCTCGCCCAGCGCCTGCGCGAGATCGTGAACGGCATCCGCGACGAGACCCTGAAGCGCTACTACCGCGACGAGATCGAGGCCCGGCTGCGCTCCTTGAGCCCCAATGGCGGCGCCCGCCGGGAGGGAGGGGGCGATCGGGCGTATCGGGAGCGGGCGCCCTTCGTGCCGCGGGGTCGCGGCGTTCCGCCCCAGCCGGTCTCGCCGCGGCTCACCGCCCGGGCGAGCCCGCTTCTCGCCCGCTCCTCGCTGTTCTCCGGCGGCTCGTCCTCGCGGGAGGCCTTGATCGTCGCGGCCCTCCTGGTCCATCCCGAGTTGCTGGCCCGCGAGGCCGAGGAGCTGGCGGAGGTCGAGTTCGAGGGAGCCGATGCGCGCGCCTTGCGCGGCGCGCTGCTCGATCTCGCGGCGGAGGGAGGGGCGGGTGACGCGGCCTTCCTCGACGCACGGCTGGAGCGAGCGGGACTCACGGCGGCGGCGGGCCGAATCTCTGCGCTGGTGCGGCCTGGCGACCGCTGGGTTCTCGATCCGCATGCCGATCCGGTGCGGCTGGAGGACGCGCTCCGGCAGGCCGTGATCTTGCACCGCAAGGCCGGAACGCTACATAGCGAACTCCGGGCCGCCGAACGCGCCCTGGCGGAAGAGGAGACGGAGGCCAACTTCGCCTGGCTGCGCGACGTGAAGACCCGCCTCTCCGTGGTGGCGGGCGCAGAAGCCGAGGCGGAGGTGGCCCACGACGCGGACCACGAGGCCGAATCGTGACGGAATCGTCTTGAACGCCACGCGCGGCTTGCGGCTTTCGTCCGGACTAGTTAACGGCAAGTCGATCGATTGGCTTGCACATTTGCGTGAGATCCTGGGGCGGCTCGTGCGCCGTCCGACGAGACATCACGGTGCCGGCATGGCGGGAGCCTCCCCCGCCCGGGCACTGCCGACACCGGGAAGCATAGGCTGAGCATGGCGACGAAGGCAACGGAACGAGACGAGACCGAGGCGGCCCCCGAGCAGCAGACCGACGGCCCGCTCCTCGACCTGACGGATGCCTCCGTCAAGCGGATGATCAAGCTCGCCAAGAAGCGTGGCTACGTCACCTATGACGAGCTGAACGAGGTGCTTCCCCAGGAGGAATTCACCTCCGAGCAGATCGAGGACGTGCTGGGCCAGCTGTCCGAGCTGGGCGTCAACGTGGTCGAGGCCGAGGAGGCCGACGACCAGCAGGGCGAGAACGCGCCTCAAGAAGGGGCCGAGGAAGAGGAGGCCAGCGAAGGTGGCGAGGTGGCCGAGGTCGCCGCCGCCCGCCCGGTGGCCCTGCGCGCCGAGACCGCCAAGGAGCCGACGGATCGCACCGACGATCCCGTCCGGATGTACCTGCGCGAGATGGGCTCGGTCGAGCTTCTCTCCCGCGAGGGCGAGATCGCGATCGCCAAGCGGATCGAGGCCGGGCGCGAGGCGATGATCGCCGGCCTGTGCGAGAGCCCGCTGACCTTCCAGGCCATCATCATCTGGCGCGACGAGCTCGTCGACGGCCGGGTGCTCCTGCGCGACATCATCGACCTCGAGGCGACCTATGCGGGCCCCGACGGCCGCGCCGGCCCCGCCGAGGGCGAGGTCGAGGGGGAGGGCGACGAGGAGGCCGAGGGCGAGACCCCGCCGGAGGGCGAGGGCGACGAGGACGACCTCGAGAACAACGTGTCGCTCTCGGCGATGGAAGCCGAGCTGAAGCCGCGCGTGCTCGAGACCTTCGACGCGATCGCCGAGAACTACCGCAAGCTGCGCAAGGTCCAGGCCGAGCAGGCCGAGACCCGGCTCAAGGGCGCGGCGGCCTCGGAGTCGCAGGGCCAGCGCTATTCCGAGCTGAAGAACACCGTCGTCGCCGACGTGAAGTCGCTGTCGCTGAACGCCAACCGCATCGAGGCGCTGGTCGAGCAGCTCTACGACATCAACAAGCGGCTGATCTCGCATGAGGGCCGCCTGATGCGGCTCGCCGAGAACCACGGCGTCGCCCGCGACGAGTTCCTGCGCCACTACCAGGGCTACGAGCTCGACCCGCACTGGGTCGAGCGGGTCGCCAAGCTCGGCGGCAAGGGCTGGAAGAACTTCACCGAGCGCGGCGCCGACAACATCGGCACGCTGCGCGAGCAGATCATCTCGCTCGCCTCTGAGACCGGCCTGGAGATCCAGGAGTACCGGAAGATCGTCCACATGGTCCAGAAGGGCGAGCGCGAAGCCCGCCAGGCCAAGAAGGAGATGATCGAGGCGAACCTGCGGCTGGTGATCTCGATCGCCAAGAAGTACACCAACCGCGGCCTGCAGTTCCTGGACCTGATCCAGGAGGGCAATATCGGCCTGATGAAGGCCGTCGACAAGTTCGAGTACCGCCGCGGCTACAAGTTCTCGACCTACGCCACGTGGTGGATCCGGCAGGCGATCACCCGCTCGATTGCCGACCAGGCCCGCACGATCCGCATCCCGGTGCACATGATCGAGACGATCAACAAGATCGTCCGGACCTCGCGCCAGATGCTGCACGAGATCGGCCGCGAGCCGACCCCGGAGGAACTGGCCGAGAAGCTGGCGATGCCGCTGGAGAAGGTGCGCAAAGTCCTCAAGATCGCCAAGGAGCCGATCTCGCTGGAAACCCCGATCGGCGACGAGGAGGATTCCCACCTCGGCGACTTCATCGAGGACAAGAACGTCGTCCTGCCGATCGACGCGGCGATCCAGTCGAACCTGCGCGAGACCACCACCCGGGTGCTGGCCTCGCTCACCCCCCGCGAGGAGCGCGTGCTGCGCATGCGCTTCGGCATCGGCATGAACACCGACCACACCCTGGAGGAGGTCGGCCAGCAGTTCTCGGTGACCCGCGAGCGCATCCGCCAGATCGAGGCCAAGGCCCTGCGCAAGCTCAAGCATCCGAGCCGGTCGCGGAAGCTGCGGAGCTTCCTCGACAATTGAGGCCGCGGACACAGCGAGAAAGGCCCGGCAGGCGATCCGCCTGCCGGGCCTTTGTCGTTATTGCGGCGGCGCCACGATCCGCGCCACCGCGCGCCGGACCAGCGGCAGCACGAGCAGCAGGGTCGGGAAGGCGACGAGCCACGAGAAGCCCCAGGCCCGGGGCCAGTGCCAGAGCATGCCCGGCGTGAACCCGATGCTGAGCAGGGTCGAGATGCCGGAGACGACGCAGGTCATCAGCACGGAGAGCAGGAAGGCGGTGACGAGCGGTGCAGACGAGGCCGGCAGCCGTCGTGCCGATGGGGAAGAGGTCATGACACGTCTTTCGAGACGGGCGGCCTGCCCGGGCGATGCGGCGCGCACTCGCCCGGCGGAGACCACCCGAGGGAGCGCGTTGCCTGACGTGAGACGCTTACGGCCGGCCGGGACACGGCCCGGCGACGACCTTGCCGATAGCAGACGCAGGGTCACATGCCAAGCGGATGGACCGGTTGTCCGTAGCCAAGCCTTTCCGCAACCAAGCCTTGCCGTCCTGCGGCGCAACGCCCATCTCAGCGCCATGCACGACCCGCTTCGCCCTCATCCCGCTCCGACGCCCACGGCCGCGGCGGACGGATCGGAGGCGAGCGACATCCCGATCGGCCTGTTCCGCGACTGCGTCGCCCTGCGCGACTGGCTGCTCAGCGAGGGGGCAAGATTGCCGGAATCCGGCGATCTCCTCGCCGGCATGGCCGAGCGGCTGAACGATCTCGGCGTGCCGGTCGACCGGGCCACCACCGCCATCGATGCGCTGCACTCGGACTATTCCGGCGTCGGCCGGTTCTGGACCCGCGAGGACGGCGTCAGCTTCCGCCTGTTCCCGCATGGCGAGGTCACCGAGCAGGCGCTGGCCCGCAGCCCCTTCGCCCATGTCTACGCCACCGGCGAATGGCTGATTCTCGACCTGCGCGAGACGCCGGACGACCGCTACAGCATCATCCCGGAGCTGAAGGCGGCGGGCTACACCCACTACATCACCGTCCCCCTTTTCTTCACCAACGGCACCAAGAACGGCGTCACCTTCGCGACCCGCGATCCCCGCGGCTTCGGCGACGACGACCTGGCGATCCTGCGCTTCATCATCCCGACCCTGTCGGCGGTGATGGAGATGCGCGGCCTCAATGCCCGCCTCGATCACGTGCTGCGGGTCTATGTCGGCGACGGGCCGCATCAGGCGATCCTGGCCGGCTTCATCCGCCGCGGCCAGGTCGAGCGGATCCGCTCGGCGATCCTCTTCGCCGACATGCGCGGCTACACCCACCTCACCGACGCGCTGACGCCCGAGGCCTCGGTGGAGCTTCTCAACACCTATTTCGACTGCCTGGTGCCGCCGATCGAGAGCGAGGGCGGCGAGGTGCTGAAATACATGGGCGACGGTCTCCTGGCGATCTTTCGCGAGAGCGGCGACGATCTCGGCGGCGCCGCGCAAGGCGCACTCTCGGCCGCGCAGGCGGCTTTGCGCCGCGTCGAGGAGGCGAACCGCGCCGGGCGTTTTCCCACCCGCATCGAGGTCGGCATCGCGCTCCACCACGGCGAGGCGGCCTACGGCAATGTCGGGTCCGGCGCCCGGCTCGACTTCACGGTGATCGGGCGCGACGTGAACCTGGCGAGCCGGCTCGCCAAGCTCAACAAGGTCCTGTCCGAGTCGCTCCTGATGTCGAAGCCCTTCGTCGACTTCCTGTGGGGCGACCCCGAGCTGCTCGGCACCCATCCCCTCGACGGCATCGCCGAGGAGATGGCGATCTACCGGCCGGGCAAGGGCGGGTGAAGGGGCGGGTGAAGGGGCGGCTGAGGGGTGTTGACGGCAGGCCCGTCCCCCGCCAAATACCGAGCGTTCCAGGGAGATCCCCGACAAGGGGCTGAGACACCGCTGGACCGCCGCCCTCGGGCCGGTCAGCGCGGAAATCCTTCGAACCTGATCCGGCTCATACCGGCGTAGGGATTGGACAGGGTCCGCCAGGACCCGCGCGCATCATCCGGCATTCGGGCGCAGTCCAGTCTCTTCGGGCCACCGTGGAGACGAGGGTGCACGCGCAGACGATCGGACGGCGGAGCGGACCGGCCACAGATCCCGAGAGCGACCGGCTGCCGGAACGGGCCCAGGGTGCGATCGATGTCGCAGTGATTGGCGCCGGGCTGATCGGCCTGTCGATCGCGTGGCGCCTGGCCAAGGCGGGTCTCGCCGTCGCGGCGATCGAGCGGGCCAAGGCCGGGGACGGCGCCAGCCTCGCCGCCACCGGCATGCTGGCGGCGGCGGCCGAGCACGAGCCAGGGGGCGAGGCCCTGCTGCCGCTCTGCCTCGCGAGCCAGCGCCTCTGGCACCCTTTTCGCGATGAGCTGGAGGCCGAATCAGGTCTGACCATCGACTACCGCCGCGAGGGCACCTTCGTGATCGCGCTCGGCCGCGACGAGGTCGAGCGCCTGCGCTTCCGCCACGACTTGCAGCGCCGCGACGGCCTCGCCGTCGAGTGGCTGTCCGGCCCGGCCATCCGCGCCCGCGAGCCGGGCCTGCGCCCCACCGTCACCGCCGGCCTGTTCTGCGCCGACGACCATCAGGTCGATCCGGCCCGGGTGATGGCCGCCCTGCGCCGGGCCTTTCGCGCGGCCGGCGGGCGCCTCGTCGAGGAGACCACCGTCACCGCGCTCCTTCGGGAGGGCGGCCGGGTCGCCGGCGTCGAGACGAGCGCGGGCACCGTGCGGGCGGGTACCGTCGTCCTCGCCTCCGGCGCCTGGGCCGGGGAGGGGAGCCTGGTGCCGGACCTCGCCCTGCCGGTCCGCCCCCTCAAGGGCCAGTCGGTCGCGCTGCAGATGACCCCCCGCAGCGGGTCTCTCTCCCACGTGGTCTGGACCGAGCAGGTCCACATGGCGCCGAAGGGCGACGGCTCGCTCATCGTCGGCGCCACCGTGGAGGAGACCGGCTTCGACCCGCACCTCACCGCCGGCGGCCTCTACGCCCTGCTCGAAGGCGCCCGACGGGCCCTGCCGGGGGTGGAGGAGATGCGGGTGGCCGGGATCTGGAGCGGCTTTCGCCCGACCTCGGACGACGACGCCCCGATCCTAGGCGAGGCCTTGCCCGGCCTGGTGCTGGCGGTCGGCCACCACCGCAACGGTTACCTCCTGGCCCCGGTCACCGCCGAGGCCGTCTCCACCCTGATCCTGCGCGGCGAGACGCTGCCGGTGGCCGCTCCCTTCGGCCTCGCCCGGTTCGCGCCGCACCATTCCCTCCGCAGCGAGACCCCATGAAGCTCTTCGTCAACGGCGAATCCCGCGACAGCGACGCCGCCACGCTCGACGCCCTCTGGCGCCAGGAGACCGCCGGGCTGGACCTGCCCGGCCCGCAGGGCTTCGCCATCGCGCTCAACGGCGCAGTGGTGCGCCAGCGCGACTGGGCGGCCACGGCGCTGACGGAGGGCGACCGCGTCGAGATCGTGCGCGCGATGCAGGGTGGTTAGGCAGACGACGAATTCGCCTGACGCCCCCTTCGTTCCGGGCGCGGAACGGGCGGAGGCTTGCGACAGGGGCTTGCGACAGGCCGCCGGCCCATGCCGCGAGGACCTCAAAATCCCCCGGTGCGCCACAAGGCGACCGCCGCCGCGACCAGCACGGCGAGCCAGGCGCCGGCGACCAGCATCAGGGTGCGCCGGTGGCCGGAGCGCGGCCGGTTGTCGTTGGCCGCGCGGCGCAGCCGGAGGGAGGCGGCGGCGTAGCCGTGAGTGGACGCCGCGATCGTGGCCGGGCGGGCAGGGGCGGTCTTGCGCAGGCTCGTCATGGCGATTCGTGCTCGTCGGACGACGATAGCACGCGCGCGCGCCGAACGTGAGCCGGCCGAACGACGCAAGCCGTCAGGACGACAAAAGGGGCGAGAACGGGATCGGGCGCGCGGCGATCCGGGGGGCGTGATCGTCGATCCAGCGCGGGCTGAGCACGGCGCCGTCCTCGGTCACGATCCAGGGCAGGGCCTCGGGACCCCCGGCCCGCACCGCCGCCGCGAGGGCGGCGCGCAGGGTGGGATAGCGGCGCGTCTCCCGCGGCCCCGATGCCCCTCGCGTGCCGTGCCACACCATCAGCTCGGCCGGACGCTCCATCTGCGGCTGCGACATCGTCGAACTCCTCTCGGCGCACCGAGGCTCGGTGAACCGAGAGGAGAATGACGCTTCCGCTCTGAGGCGGCGCTTACCGGAGGATTGCAGTTTGGTAACGAAGCCGCGTCACGACTCCGCCGGCGCCTCGCGATGCGGCCGCAGCTCCGGGGCACCGATCTCGGGCTCGGCCTCCGCCGCCGGCTCGCTCCGGCTCTCGGCCCGGCTGGTGTCGATGAACAGGCGGGCCTCGCCCTCGCCGAGGCCCAGGCTGCGCAGCGCATAGAGCGCCATGCCGAAGCCGACCTCGCGCTCGGCCATCAGCACCAGCCCCACCTTTTCCTCCTCGAGCTTGCGCCGCTCGGTGTCGCTGTGGGTGCGCACCACCGTGTCGATCCCCGGATTGGCCTCGCGGGCGATCTCGATCAGGCGACGGGCCTGATGCGCGTCCGGGCTCGCCACCACCAGCAGCCGCGCCCGCCCGATATCTGCGGCAGTGAGGATGCCCGGCGCGCTGGCATCGCCGAACACCGCCGCGATGCCGGCGGCACGCAGTTCCTCGACCCGGCGCCGGTCGCGCTCCACCACCACGTAGGGCAGTTCCCAGGCGGCCAGCGCCTTGCCGATGGCGCTGCCGACCCGGCCGTAGCCGACCACCACCGCGTGGCCCTCGCGGCCCCTGGCGTGGGACGAGATCGCGAGCTGCTCAGCCCCGCGCTCGAACCGGGCGGCCAGCGCCGGCCGCCCCTCGATGAACCGGCTGACGCGGCTCATGCCGGCGAAGATCAGCGGGTTGAGGGTGATGGAGAGGAGGGAGCCGGCCAGGATCAGGTCGCGCCCTTCCGGCGGCAGCAGCTTCAGGCCGATGCCGAGGCTCGCCAGGATGAACGAGAATTCGCCGATCTGCGCCAGGCTCGCCGCGATGGTGAGCGCCGTCGAGAGCGGATGGCGGAAGGCCAGCACGATGGCGATGGCGGCCAGCGACTTGCCGACCAGGATCACCGCCAGGGTGGCGAGCACGGCCAGCGGCTCGCGCAGCAGGATCGTCGGGTCGAACAGCATGCCGACCGAGACGAAGAACAGGACCGCGAAGGCATCCTGCAGCGGCAGCGAATCCGCCGCGGCCTGGTGGCTGAGGTCCGATTCGGCCAGCACCATGCCGGCGAAGAAGGCGCCGAGCGCGAAGGAGACGCCGAACAACTCGGCCGAGCCGTAGGCGATGCCGAGCGCCAGCGCGAGCACCGCCAGGGTGAACAGCTCGCGCGAGCCGGTGCGGGCGGCCTGGTCGAGGATCCAGGGCACCACCCGGCGGCCGCCGGCCAGCATCAGCACGGCGAAGGCCGCCACCTTGGCGAGGGTGAGGCCGAGGGTGAGCCAGATGTTGCCGTCGCCCGCGATGCCGTGCGCCGCCCCCGCGCTCTCGCCGCCCAGCGGCCCGGCCAATGCCGGCAGCAGGACGAGGGCCAGCACCATCGCCAGGTCCTCGACGATGAGCCAGCCGACCGCGATGCGGCCCTTGTCGGAATCGAGGAGGCTTCGCTCCTCCAGCGCCCGCAGCAGCACCACCGTCGAGGCGACCGACAGGGCGAGGCCGAAGACGAGGCCCGCCCCGAGGCTCCAGCCCCAGGCGACGCTCAAGGCCAGCCCCATCAGGGTGGCGACAGCGATCTGCACGACGGCGCCGGGCAGCGCGATGGCGCGCACCGCCATAAGATCGCCGATCGAGAAGTGCAGGCCGACCCCGAACATCAACAGGATCACGCCGATCTCGGCAAGCTGCCCCGCCAGCTCCGCATTGCCGACGAAGCCCGGCGTGTAGGGGCCGACCGCGAGGCCGGCCAGGAGATAGCCGACCAGGGGCGGGAGCTTCAGCCGCTGCGCGAGCATGCCGCCGACGAACGCGAAAACGAGCCCGAGGGCGATGATGGCGATCAGCTCGGAGGCGTGCGGCACGGTCGGGTCAGCTCCTTCGGAATGGGGCGCGCCGCAGGGGCAGCAACGACGTGTCCGAAGTCTAGCAGCCTTTCCGGGCTCCCGCGGTGCCGCATCGCACCAAAAATCGCCCCCGCTCCCCGAAATCCTCGCATCCGGCGAGCGCCGTCGCCGGGCGGCGCTCTACCGTCCGAAGCGGGCGGTTTTCAGCGCCCGAATGGCCGGCGGGCGGGGCCGGCGGCGCGGGGAAGCCGCGGCAGGCTCGTCCGCAGGCTGACGCCCGGCCGGGCGGCGAGCACGATGACGATCGCGCCGAGGGCGGCGGAGGTCATCACGAGAAGCTCGGTCGAGAACATGCGGCAGCCCTGGCGGTGAGGGGACGCCGCTGTGCGGCAGTCGAAAATATCGGCGTTTCGTGCCGGGTGGACGATTGCCGCCCGGCGTCGCTGCTCTAGCTCGCCGCAGGAGCGGCCGGCCATGTGACATCCCGCCGTGAGGCAGCATGTCCGCATCGGTCGCCCACGATTCCGACGCAATGGGCCGGCCTCTGGCATCCGGCCGCGCGATGCGGCATCAGCGACGGACAATCTTGTGCGCGCACCGCACCGCCAGATGAGGGTGTATAGTATGAAGAAGGTCCTGACCGGGGCGCTCGTGGCCCTCGGCCTGTCGTCGGGCGCAGCGCTCGCGGCACCGAAAGACCCGAGCGGGACTTGGTTGACCGAGGACGGCCGGGCCCGCATCCGGATCGAGAAGTGCCCGAGCCGCACCGACCGGGTCTGCGGCTATGCCGTCTGGCTCAAGACCCCCAACGACGACAAGGGCCAGCCGCGGGTCGATTTCAAGAACACCGACGCCAAGAAGCGCAGCCGCCCCTCGCTCGGCCACCAGCTCATCATGGGTCTGAAGCCGAATGCGGATAATCGTTACGAGGGACAGATCTACAACGCCGACGACGGCAAGCTCTACGACGTCTCGATCTGGACCGAGGAGCCGGGCGAGCTCAACGTGCGCGGCTGCCTGATGGGCTTCCTGTGCGGCTCCCAGACCTGGACCCGCGTGAACGACGTCGCGCCCGGCCAGCTCACCGCCCCGACCGGCGCCCCGAACGGCCCGCGGCCGGACCCCGAATGGGCCGCGGCGCCCAAGGCCGCCAGCCCCTCGGCTGCCCCCGCGGCGGCCAAGCCCGCGACGCCGGCCGCCGCCCCGAAGCCGTGAGACGGTCCCCGAACGCGCCATTCGGCACCGGCGCTCGGCCGCCTGCGGCGTGGGGCCCGCGGGCTCCCCACGCCTGAGCGAAGCCGGTCCCCGCTTGCGCAAGCCGCCGCCGCACAGGCGCCGGGCGATCGATCGGGCGCCGTGAGAGACCCGTGTCCCGGACGGCATCCGGGATACGGGTAAACCGACCCCGCAGCGTCAGTGCGCGCCTTCGATTTCCTTCAGGGTCGCTTTTTTCAAAGGCACCTGCCGGTCACGGCAGGTGCCTTTTTCGTCGGCGGCCTTGGCGCCGCGACCGTAAATCCAGGTTGTATCATCCGCGATCACGGCGCGCCGGACCTGCCACCGTGGCTGCGATCGTCGCCGCTCTCTCACAACCTCAAGTATTTTTTCCCTCTCTGATCGCTGCATGTTGGGCTGCCTGCGCGTTGCCCGTATCGCGCGAAGGCTTAGGTCGCCCGCCAGGGCTGGGCACGGAACCAAGCGCTGAGCAAAAATTCCTCTTACAACCGCATATAGGCAAATGAGAACTTGTCGGAAAAGCAGCGGGTCTGAGGCGAACGCTCCCGGGGGGGTGTCATAGGGTTCGATCTACTCGCAGATAAAAATTTTTCATTGACTGTTAGGTTTTTTGGCCGCATGTGCAAAGAAGTATTCCAAAAAAGGGGGGCGTTCATGAGCGCTGACGAGCTGGCACCGACATCGCAACTGATCAATCTGTCGGCCGACATCGTATCGGCCTACGTGTCGAAGAATTCGGTGCCGGTGGGGGAGCTGGCGAACCTGATCACTGCCGTACACGCCTCCCTCGAGCGCGTCGCCGCGCCCCCGGCGCCCGAGCCGGAGAAGCCCGCGCCGCCGGTGCCGATCCGCAAGACCGTCACGCCGGACCACATCATCTCGCTGGAAGACGGCAAGCCCTACAAGTCGCTCAAGCGGCACCTGACGACCCGTGGTCTGACCCCGGACCAGTACCGCCAGAAATGGGGCCTGCCGCCGGACTATCCGATGGTCGCGGCGAGCTATGCCGCCCAGCGCTCCGAGCTGGCCAAGAGCCTCGGCCTCGGCCAGATCCGGCGCGACCGCGCGGCGGCGGCCCGGCTCGCGGCCGGCCAGGGCGATGAGGGCGAGCCGGCGCCGGCCCGTCGGGGCCGTCCGCGCAAGGGCGAGTGATACCGCCGCGCCTTCGAACGGACCCGTTCGAAGGCGCCGGCTCAGCCCGAACGGGCGCCGGCGCTGATGCGCCGGACGCTTTCGCATCGACGTGTCGATGCGAAAGCGCGATGGTATGAGGCGACGCCCGGACGACGGCGTTTGGGCGCGTTCGCGAGCGCGCCGTCCGGCACTGTCCACGCGTTCCGGTGATCGCTGGGCGATCGCCCGGTCCGCGACGAGACAGGGTGCGCCTCTTCTTTGTGCGTGCAGCCTGGCGGCAAGGATGGATGCCGGCTCCCCCTTGCGCCGTGACACCGGCCAAGAGGCGGGCGGGATGGCGACGACAACGAAAAACCCCCGCCGGAGGTCGCGCGCCGTGCGCGGCGCCGAATCCGTCGGGGGCTGACAACGACTGGCGCGGGTCCCCGGACGGGGGAAGCCGCGTCGGTCCGGCGATGGGCGTCTGGCCTACTTGCGGCGCGCCTTGCGGGCGGCGTAGCGCGCGTCGCGGGCGGCCTTGCGCTCCGCCTCCATGGCGGCCTCCCGCTCGGCGGCCTCGGCGGCTTCCCGCTCGGCACGGGCCTTGGCCTCGGCCTCCTCGGCGGCCCGCCGCTCGGCCTCGGCCTGCTTGGCGGCCTCGCGCTCCGCGGCGCGGGCGGCGCGGGCCTCGGCGATCTTCTGGCGCTCCGCCAGGCGGGCCTGGACCTCCGGGTCGTCGGCGGCGGGCTTGGCCCGGAACTTCTCCAGCAGGGCCTTCTTCGCGTCCGCGGACGTACTCCGCCGATCGTTGAAGTTCTGGTCCTTGAAGCCGGCCATCGTGTTCGTCTCGTCGTCCTGCGTGCGAAGGCGCGCCCGTCCGTGTGGGCCGCGCCGGGATCCGTCATGGGCTGTCCGGCTCCCGCTTGCGCGCGAGGGGCCGTCCCACGTGCTCTAGCGCCGACAGCGTCCGGTTTCAAAGCCAAAGACGCCGCGGTCCCCCGGGCGGGAGGTGGAACTTCGCCCGATCGGCGAAAAACGCCCCGCGGCGGACAGGGGATTGTCAAGGTTTCCCCGGCACCTTCGCGGGGCAGCGGCGATCCCCTGCCGGAGGAGACCTCATGCGTGCGATCGTCCTCGACGATGCCGAGCTCAACAACCTCTTGATGCTCGAGGCGCTGCGGCCGATCGTGGGTTGCCGACCGCAGAGCTTCACGCGGCCGGCGGACGCGCTCACCTTCGCGGCGGCCCATGTCGACGAGATCGGCGTCGTCCTGACCGATTACGAGATGCCGGAGATGGACGGCCTCGCGGTCATCCGGGCGTTACGGGCGCTGCCGGGCTTCGCGCATGTGCCGATCGTGATGGTGACGAGCTTCGACCAGCGGGCCCTGCGCCGCTCCGCCCTGGAGGCCGGCGCGACCGACTTCGTCAACAAGCCCTGCGACCCGGTCGAGATCCGGGCCCGCGTGACCAATCTCCTGGCCCTGCGCCGGGCCCACAAGGTCGAGCAGGCCCAGGCCGCCCGCCTCGCCCAGGAGGTCGCCGCCGCGGTGGCCCTGGTCGAGGCGCGCGAGCGCGAGATCGTCACGGTGCTGATGCGCGCGGCCGAGCACCGCGATACCGATACCGGCGACCACGTCGCCCGGGTGGCGAACTACACCCTGCTGATCGCCGAGGCCCTGGGCCTGTCGCCCGAGCAGTGCCGGCTGATCAGCCTCGCCTCGACGATGCACGATGTCGGCAAGATCGCGATCCCCGACGCGATCCTGCTCAAGCCCGGTCCCCTGACGCCCGAGGAGCGCCGGGAGATGGAGCGCCACGCCGAGCGCGGCGCCCGCATCCTGGCCAACAGCTCGTCCGACGTGGTGCGGCTGGCCGCCGAGATCGCCGTGAGCCACCACGAGCGCTGGGACGGCAAGGGCTACCCCAACGGCCTGTCCGGCACCGACATCCCGCTTCCGGGCCGCATCGTCGCGGTGGCGGACGTGTTCGACGCCCTGACCAGCGACCGGCCCTACAAGCGCGCCTGGACCCTGGAGGCCACCCACGCCTTCCTGAGGCAGGAGGCCGGGGCGCATTTCGACCCGGCCGTGGTGGCTGCCTTCCTGTCCCGCTGGGACGCCGTCGCGGACCTGGTCGGCCAGGCCGCGAGCCGTGCCGCCTGAGGGAACCGGAGCCGTGACGACCGGGCTGACGGGCGCGCCGGAGGCGCCGATCGCGGGAACCGAGCCGGGACAGAACCGGAGCTTGCGCGCCCGGGTGCTGCGCGTCGCGGAGGATCCGCTTCGCGTGCCGTCGACATGCGGGGACGCCGATCCCGGTGCGGGATCCGCGCAGCTCCCGTCGGGCGGTCGCTGGTTGCAGTCGCGGGGCGCGCGCCCGGCGAAGCGCGCCGGTGTCGCGGGTCCGGTGCCCAAGGCGGTCGAGCTCAAGGCGGTCGAGCCCATGTCCGTCGAGCCCGTGGCGCCTGAACCGGCGCCGGCCGAGTGCGCCCCCGCGGCCCCATCGCCTGCCCCGTCGCGCCCGGCTCGCAGCCTCGCCACCCGCCTCGGCCGGGTGGTGCTCGGGGCGGTGATCGTCGCCCTGGCGGCCGGCACGGCGCTCGGCGCCTGGTCGGAGGTCAACCGCTACGCCGCCGATACGCGCCGGGCGCTCACCGGCCTCGCCTCCGTCTTCGCCGCCGCCGCCGCGGGCGCCGCCGCGGCGGACGACACTGCCGGCGCTCACGCGGCGTTGCGGGCGATCGCTCGCCAGACCGGCATCGTCTATGCCGGTCTGACCCGCCCGGACGGCACGGCACTGGCCGAACAGGGGACGGGCCTGCGCCTCGCCGACGACCTCGATCTCGACGAGGAAGGTCTGACGCCCCTGGCCCTGATCCTCGCCCGCACGGTCAAGGTCAGCGTGCCGGTGGTGGAGAATGCCCGGATCGTCGGGCGGGTGACCCTGATCGCCGACACCGCCGATCTCGTCGGGCGACTGTTCGACGTGGTGCGCAACGCCCTGATGGGGGCGGCCCTCGCCCTGGCGGTCGGCTTCGCCGTGGCCTGGCGCCTCGGCCGCACCCTGACCCGGCCGCTCACCGCGCTCGCCCGCACCATGGACGCGGTGCGCGAGAACCACGATTACGCCCGCCGCGCCGTCCTGCCGCCCGGCGCCGAATCCGACGACGAGGTCGGGCGTCTGGCGACGAGCTTCAACGACCTCATCGATGCGGTGCGGGAGCGCGACCACCGCCTGGTCGAGCATCAGGGCCGGCTGGAGCAGGAGGTGAGCGACCGCACCCACGACCTCAGCGAGGCCAAGGAGGCGGCCGAGGCCGCCAACAGCGCCAAGTCGTCGTTCCTGGCGACGATGAGCCACGAGATCCGCACGCCGATGAACGGCATGCTGGTGATGGCGGAGCTGCTCGCCGCCGCCGAGCTGCCGGCGCGCCAGCGCCGCTACGCCGAGGTGATCGCCCGCTCGGGGCAGAGCCTGCTCGCCATCATCAACGACATCCTGGATTTCGCCAAGGTCGAGGCGGGCAAGCTCACCCTGGAGCGCATCACCCTCGACCCGGCCGAGGTCGCCGATACCGTCGTGACCCTGTTCGGCGAGCGCGCCCGAGCGAAGGGGCTCGACCTCGCGGCCGTCGTCGCGCCGGACGTGCCGCGGGCGATCGAAGGCGATCCGGTGCGGCTCGGCCAGATCCTCGGCAACTTCGTCAACAACGCCCTGAAGTTCACCGAAACCGGCCATGTCCTGGTGCGGTTCGAGACCCGGGCCGGCGGCGCGACCTTGCGCCTGAGCGTGTCCGACACCGGCATCGGCATCCCGGCCGAGACCCTGCCGACGATCTTCTCCGCCTTCTCGCAGGCGGACGGCTCGACGACACGGCGCTTCGGCGGCACCGGCCTCGGCCTGTCGATCGCCGAGCGCCTCGTCGACGCCATGGGCGGGCGGATCGGGGTCGAGAGCGAGGTCGGCCGGGGCTCGACCTTCTGGGCCGAGATCCCGCTCGATCGTCTCGCTCCGGCGGAACCCCTGATGCGGGTCGGCGGGATCGTCCCGGCGGTGGTCGTCGCGGTATCAGGGCCCGCGACGCATCTCGTCCTGACGGAAGGCCTGGCCGCCGCCGGCTTCGCGCCGGGGGAGACGGGGGAGGGCGCCCACCACCTCGTCGAGGCCGGCGAGCTCGCCCGGGCCGGGCGCCGCCCGGCCGGGGCCGGCCGGGTCCTCGCCATCGCGCCGATGGGCGAGCCGAGCGGCGCCGCCGTGCTGTCCTCCGGCCTCGCCGACGCCCTGCTGCGCTGGCCGCTGGCGCAAGGTGAGTGGCGCCCGGCGCTCGCGGCGCTGGCAACCGGCGGCACCTTCGCGGGCATCGGCGCCGAGGCCGGCCCGGTCGCGTCGCTGCCGCGCTTCCCGGCCGCGCGGGTGCTGGTGGCGGACGACAACCCCGTCAACCGGGAGGTCGCGGTCGAGGCCCTGGGCCGGCTCGGCGTGACCCGGGTCGTCACCGTGGAGGACGGTTTCGGGGCGCTCGAGGCGGCGCGCGAGGGCGGGTTCGACCTCATCCTGATGGACGGCTCCATGCCGGGCCTCGACGGCTTCGACGCCGCCCGGGCGATCCGGCAATGGGAGGCGGCGGAAGGCGCGGCCCGCGTCTCCATCGTGGCGGCGACCGCCCATGTCGTCGGCAGTGCGGCCGGAGCCTGGCGCGAGGCCGGCATGGACGGCGTGCTGGCCAAGCCCTTCACCCTGACCGATCTCGCCCGCACGCTGGCGGCGGCCGTGGGAGCAGGGGAAGAGTCGGGCACGATCCTGGAATCGGGCGAGACCGGGATCGACGAGGCGGACGAGCCGGTTCCGGTCACGCTCCTCGATCCCGACACCCTGGCCGGGCTCGCCGAGATGGCCGAGGGCTCCGGATCGGCCTTCGTCGAGCGGGTGCTCGGGCTGTTCGCGTCCCACGGGCCCGACGGCCTGGCGGCCCTGCGGGCGGCGGCCGACGCCGACGCCGCGGCCCGGGCGGCCCACGGGCTCAAGTCGATGAGCCTCAATGTCGGCGCCGCGGCGCTCGCCGGTCACCTGCGGGAGATCGAGCACGCGGCCCGCGTCGAGGGGCGGGTGCCGGACGAGGCGACGCTGGCGCCGCTCGACGGCCTGCTCACGGACAGCATCGCGGCGCTCTACGGGCATTTCGGGCTGGAGACCCCCGCGCCGCCGATGCGCGACGCGGCCTGACACTGCCGCGACACGTCGTGCGGGCGACCGGAACCGCCGGAGGCGACAGGGATCGCCGCAGGCGGCAGGACCCTTCCGGCGTCCCCCGGCGTTACAGTCGTCAGCCACGGCCACGCTCGCCGGGCGACGGGAGACTCAGAGCATATGGCCCAGGAGAGTTCGGCCCACCAGAGCAGCGGCGCGATCTACACCGCCGCCGGTGCGAACCTGGCGATCGCCGTGGCGAAGTTCGTCGGCGCGTTCTTCACCGGCAGCAGCGCGATGCTGGCCGAGGGCGTCCACTCGGTGGTCGACACTGCCAACCAGATCCTGCTGCTCGTCGGCCTGAAGCGGGCGAAAAGGCCGGCGGATGCCCGCTTCCCATTCGGCTACGGCCGCGAGGTCTACTTCTATGCCTTCCTGGTCGCGCTGCTGATCTTCCTCGGCGGCGGCGCCTTCGCGGTCTACGAGGGCGTGCACAAGCTGCAGCACCCGGAGCCCGCCGCCGATGCGGTGATGTTCGGGCGGACGATCCCGGGATTCGTCGTCAACCTGGCGATCCTCGGCTTCGCGGTCCTGGCCGAGGGCTATTCCTGCTTCGTCGCCCTCAAGGCGTTCTGGGGCGAGAAGGGCGAGCGGCCGCCGATCACCGCGATCCGCCGCAGCAAGGACCCGGCCCTGTTCACCGTGCTGGTGGAGGATGTGGCCGCGCTCACCGGCCTCGTCGTGGCGCTCGCCGGCGTGATCCTGGCGGAGACGCTGGACAGGCCCGCCTTCGACGGCATCGCCTCGATCGTGATCGGCCTGATCCTGATCGGGATGGCGATCTTCCTGATGATCGAGACCCACGGCCTGCTCGTCGGCGAGGCGGCGGAGCCCGAGCTGGTCGCCGGCCTGCACGAGATCGTCCGGTCCGAGCCGGGGGTGCAGCACGTCAACGAGGTGCTGACGCAGCATCTCGGCCCGGCCGATATCCTGGTCAATGTCAGCCTCGACATGGACGACCGGCTCTCCGCCGGCGAGATCGAGCGGCTGGTCGGCCATCTGGAGACGCGGATGAAGGCGTTGAGCCCCAAGGTCCGGCGCGTCTTCATCGAGATCCAGGCCCGGCACGATGCGGCTGCCCGGCAGCCGGACAGGGTGGCCTGATCCCGTCACGCCCATTGCTTCATTCTCCAACGTCCGACCGCCGCCGGTGGTCGGATTTGCGCCAGAACTCGCCTCGGGGCGCGGCTCAAAAGCCGGCTCCAGATAGATTTTTATGCAATTATCGGCAACGTAAAATCAGAAATTACAACCTTGAGTATATTAAATCTGGTTGCATCACGGTGAAATCCACAAGAACTACCTAATTTGATCACTGAGTTGCTGGTACCAGCTTGCAGATGGGCATGAGACTTGCCACCAAGTCTCAGGGACCGGGTGATCGCCCATGCGGACTTGGGCAGCGGACGGCCCTCAAGAAGACCGCGTGGCGGCGCGGCGCCGGCAGGCCCGCTGCAACGCCTCCGTCCACCACACTCTCGAAGCGGAAACCCAATGATGTCAGACGTGGATACTCAGGATCAGGAGCCGGGCGACCTCGTCATGCTCACGGCCGATATCGTGTCGGCCTACGTGTCGAAGAACTCGGTGCCGGTCGGGGATCTCGGCAGCCTGATCGCCGCCGTGCACGCCTCCCTCGAGCGCGTCGCCGCGCCGCCGGCGCCCGAGCCCGAGAAGCCCACGCCGCCGGTGCCGATCCGCAAGACGGTCACGCCGGACTACATCATCAGCCTGGAAGACGGTAAGCCCTACAAGTCGCTGAAGCGGCATCTCACCACCCGCGGCCTCTCGCCCGAGCAGTACCGCCAGAAATGGGGCCTGCCGCACGACTACCCGATGGTCGCGGCGACCTATGCCGCCCAGCGTTCCGAACTCGCCAAGAGTTCCGGGCTCGGCCAGCAGCGCAAGAACCGCGGGCGGTAAGCCGTCCGTCGGGCCCGCGTCGGCGGGCCGGACAACCTCGTCCCGCGGGGGCGGGGAGGGCCCCGGCGCCCGCGGCGCGGGTGCCTGTTTACCTGGGCCGCGTTGACACCCGCCATGTCATCCCGGGGCTCGCCGAAAGGCGAGAACCCGGGATCCATGACCCTTGACGATTCAGAACCAATCGGAGCGCATCCGTCTCGCCCTGCGTCGCGAGCGGCTATGGATCCCGGGTTCCGCTGCGCGGCTCCGGGATGACGAGGAGGGTTTCGAGAGCGTCGGGGAACCCGAACGGGCGTTCAAGCCGCGTCCGGATCGCGCGGCGCGGCCGGCGCGAACAGGTCCTCGGGCGGATCGACGATGATCCGGCGGCCCGCGACGTCGATCTCCGGCACGAAGGCCTTGGTGAAGGGCAGGAGGGCCGGGCTGCCGCCGGCGGCCGGCGCGATCTCCAGCAGGTCGCCGCCGCCGTAATTCGGCACCGCCCGCACCGTGCCGATCGCGTTGCCGGCGCGGTCCACCACCGCCAGCCCGACGAGGTCGGCGGCGAAGAACTCGTCTTCGTCCTCCGGGGCGCCGAGGCGCTCGCGCGCGACGTAGAGGGCGAGGCGGTTCAGGCTCTCGGCCCCGGTGCGGCCGGAGAGGCCCGCGACGCGGGCGATCAGCATATCGGGGGCACCCGCGGCGGGGCGCAAGGACGCGATCTCGATCGCGCTTCCGTCGGCCCCGGTGAGCGGGCCGTAGGACCCGATCGCCATCGGGTCGGCCGTATAGGATTTCAGCCGCACCTCGCCGTTGAGGCCGTGGGCGCGACCGAACTCGCCGAGCAGCACGAAACCGGGATCGGAGGCGATCCCGGATTCGGCCCGCGCGGGCGCAGGGTTGGCGCGCTGCGGCGGCGCGCCTTCGCCCCGGCGCGGGTCGGAGCCCCCGCGGCCAGGACCCGAGGAGGTCTGGCCGCGCGGAGGACGGGCGTCGGGGCGGCGCGCCACGGTCAGTCTTACTCGGCCGACTCGGCGGCGCCGGCCTTCTCGGCGCGGGCGGCGGCGCGCTCCTTGGCCTTGGTGCCCGGCTCGGCCTTCTGCGGGTTGTTGCGGGTCGGACGCTTGGCGAGGCCGGCGGCGTCGAGGAAGCGCAGGACGCGGTCGGTCGGCTGGGCGCCCTTGGCGAGCCAGGCCTGGACCTTCTCGGTCTCGAGGATGACGCGGGCCGGATCGTCCTTCGGCTTCATCGGGTCGTAGGCGCCGACCTTCTCGATGAAGCGGCCGTCGCGGGGCGCGCGGGCGTCGGCGACGACGATGCGGTAGTAGGGGCGCTTCTTGGCGCCGCCGCGGGTGAGGCGAATCTTGAGGGACATGGGTCTCTTCCTGTCTGAGGTTGGGGAGGATCGTTCGACGTCGCGGACGGGGGGATCCTGGCGGATCCCGACCCGCCTACTTCTTCTTGCCGAAGGGGAGTCCGCCGAGGCCGGGCAAGCCCGGGAGCTTGGCCCCCAGGCCCGGCAGGACGGGGGCAGCGGGGGGCGCCTTGCTCGGGCCTGCCGGCGGCTTGCCGGCGGGACCTGACGCCTTGGGACCGCCGAGGCCGGGCGGCATCGGCGGAAGGGTGGTGCCGGGGGGCAGGGATTTCTGCAGCTCGGCGAGCATCTCGGGCGTGGGCTGGGGCATGCCGCCCATCATCTTGCCCAAGCCGCCCATTCCGCCGCCCATTCCGCCGCCGCCGAGGCCGAACATGCTGCCGAGCGCCTGGCCGATGCCGCGCTTGCCCGAGCCCATGGCCTTCATCATGTCGGCCATGGTGCGGTGCATCTTGAGGAGCTTGTTGATCTCGGAGACGTCGACGCCGGAGCCCCTGGCGACGCGCTTCTTGCGCGAGGCCTTGAGGATGTCCGGGTTGCGGCGCTCCTCGGGGGTCATCGACGAGATGATGGCCCGCTGGCGCTTGAACATCCTCTCGTCGAGGTTGGCGCCCTCGACCTGCTTCTTGATCTGGCCCATGCCGGGCAGCATGCCCATCAGGCCGCCGATGCCGCCCATCTTCTCCATCTGGGCGAGCTGCATCGACAGGTCGTCGAGGTCGAACTTGCCCTTGCGCATCTTCTCGGCGACGCGCAGGGCCTGTTCCTGGTCGATGGTCTCGGCCGCCTTCTCGACGAGCGAGACGATGTCGCCCATGCCGAGAATGCGGTTGGCGACGCGGGCAGGATGGAACTCCTCCAGCGCGTCGACCTTCTCGCCGGTGCCGACGAGCTTGATCGGCTTGCCGGTGACCGCCCGCATCGAGAGCGCCGCGCCGCCGCGGGAATCGCCGTCCATGCGGGTGAGCACGATGCCGGTGACGCCGAGGCGCCCGTCGAAGGCGCGGGCGGTGTTGACCGCGTCCTGGCCGGTCAGGGCGTCCGCGACGAGCAGCACCTCGTGCGGGCTGGTGGCCGCCTTGACGTCGGCGGCCTCCTGCATCAGCGCCTCGTCGAGGGTGACGCGGCCGGCGGTGTCGAGCATCACCACGTCGAAGCCGCCGAGGCGCGCGGCCTCCATGGCGCGCTTGGCGATCTGCACCGCCGACTGGCCGGCGACGATCGGCAGCGACTCGACCCCGACCTGCTTGGCCAGCACCGCCAGCTGCTCCATCGCGGCCGGGCGGCGGGTGTCGAGGGAGGCGAGCAGCACCCGGCGCTTGTCGCGCTGGGTCAGGCGCCGGGCGATCTTCGCCGTGGTGGTGGTCTTGCCCGAGCCCTGCAGGCCGACCATCAGGATGCCGACGGGGGCCGGCGCGTTGAGGTCGATGATGCCGGCCTCGCCGCCCAGCATCGCCACGAGCTGGTCGTTGACGATCTTCACGACCATCTGGCCGGGCGTCACCGACTTCAGCACCACCGCGCCGACGGCCTGCTCGCGCACCTTCTCGGTGAAGGAGCGGACGACCTCGAGGGCGACGTCCGCCTCCAGCAGGGCGCGGCGCACCTCGCGCAGGGCGGCGGTGACGTCGGCCTCGGTCAGGGCGCCGCGGCGGGTCAGCCCGGACAGGATGCCGGAGAGGCGGTCGGAGAGGCCTTCGAACATGCGCGTCAGTCTCCGGGGGTTACTCGTTCAGGCCCGCGGAGGTGGCGCGCCGGGCCTGGAGGGCGCCCTCGAAGTGATGGAGCGCCCGCTCGAACTTGTCGCGGCAATCGGGATTGCAGAAGCCCACGACCGCGCCGTTGTAGAGCGTCAGCGCATCGTGCGCGATCGGCTTGCCCGACCAGGGGCAGAGCTCGTTCACCGCGTCCTCGATGCGTAACGGCGCGTGGTCGGTTCTGGTCATCCGGTCTCCTGTGGGCCGCCCGTCCGGGCAGCAGGTGGTTCAGTCGCGCGCAACGCCATTCGCGCCCGAGGGCGCATCGCGCTGTCGGGCGTTGACCTCCGGCCTCATGGGCCGGTCGGCGTCGAGACGAGACCTCGTCCTTGAGAGGCCGGGGCCTATCTCCCCGCGCGAGCGATGTCAACGTCCGACATCCGGCACACCCGCATCGGGCCCGCATTTACGGCTTCTTAACCATGCCGGCGGTTAACTGGGGCAAGATTCGCAGGAGATGCGGCGTGTCCGAACCGGCCTTGAAGACGCAGACCACCGCCGCCGCGCGGCAGCCTTCGGGCCCGCTGCAGGACTGGCTCGCGACCCTGTCGCGGATCGACGCTGCCGACCAGGCCCGTGCCGCGCCGCGCCGTCCGGCCGAGGCCCCGCCGGCCTGGGAGCCGCGCATCGTCGCACCGGGCGGGGCGACCCCGGCGCCGGCGCCAGAGGCTGCGCCGCCGCCCGCGGCCGGCGCGGAGCCGGACGACCTCGCCGCGCTGATGGCCGAGAACATGATGCTCAAGGCACGGCTGCGGCAGGAGCACGGACGCTACGACGAATTGCAGGCGCTGCTGGCCGAGGAGCTGCGCTCCCTGCGCGCCCATGTGCAGCACGAGGTCGACAAGGCCGAGGAGCTGCGGGTCGAGCGCGACCTGTGGATGGCCCGGGCCGAGGCCCTGGCCCAGCCGCTGTTCCAGCCGCGGCGCTGAACGCGGCCCCGGCCTGACGCGCGCACCTCTCGGACATCCTGCATCACGGGAAACGCCCCGGCATCGACGCATCGATGCCGGGGCGTTTCGTCATCGGCGAGCAGGGGTGCCCCTCGGCGCCAGGTAGTCCGGCGCGCGAAGCGGGTCAGGCCCGCTTCGCCCGGGGCGCTTCGAGGACCTGACCGTCGATGGCGGCCGGCTCCTCCGCCTGCTGATCCGCGGTCCGGATCGGGGGGCAGTCGGCCGAGCGCAGGTGGATTGCCGAATTGTCGTCGATGCACCGGAGTGCCGCCAGGAGGCCGGCCTCGTTCGCGACGTCGGCGACGAAGCCGTGCCGGCCCTCGACGACGCAATCGGCCGCCACGCCGCGATGGTGCGGCGAGATCCGCCGGCCGTCATGCCTCGTGATCAGGTCGGGGATCCGGCGCCGGATCGCGGCGGTGACGCAACCGGCGGTCAATCGCTGGTTGCAGTGGAACTGGATCAGGTCCGGATCGATCCGGTCTGGGACGCGCCCCGTCTCGGGATCCTCGACCAGGGCGTCGACGTCGGGATGACCGCCGGCGGTGGCGCGGAGCACCCGCACGCCGTCGCGGACACACCAATCGAGGGCGTCGGCCCGCCCCGGAGGGGGCCGACCACGTCGATCTACCGCTCGGGCCTCAGGATCGCCCGCAGCGCGCGGACGTGGTCGTGGACGGTCGCCGAGGTGCGTCCGGGCCGGATCTTCCCGGCTTCCGTCCCCCGGTTCGGGCCGGCGCGCGAGATCATTTCCCGTCCGGCCCAAAATGCTCTAGAGCGACGCCGCCATGTCCCATAGCCGCCATGTCCCATAACAGCTTCGGCCACCTCTTCCGCGTCACCACCTTCGGCGAGAGCCACGGCCCGGCCCTCGGCTGCGTCGTCGACGGCTGCCCGCCGCTGATCCCCCTGGAGGCGGCGGAAATCCAGTCCGAGCTCGACCGCCGCCGGCCCGGCCAGTCGCGCTTCACCACCCAGCGCCAGGAGCCGGACCAGGTCCGCATCCTCTCGGGCGTCTTCTCCGACGAGCGCACGGGCGGGCGCCAGCTCACCACCGGCACGCCGATCGCCCTGATGATCGAGAACGTCGATCAGCGCTCCAAGGATTATTCCGAGATCCGCGACAGCTACCGGCCGGGCCACGCCGACTATGCCTATGAGGCCAAGTACGGCATCCGCGACTATCGCGGCGGGGGCCGATCCTCCGCGCGCGAGACCGCCGCCCGGGTGGCGGCGGGTGCCATTGCCCGCAAGGTGCTGGCCGGGGTGACGATCCGCGGCGCCCTGGTGCAGATCGGCCCGCACGGCATCGACCGCGCCCGCTTCGACTGGGACGAGGTCAACAACAACCCGTTCTTCTGCCCGGACGCGACCGCGGCGGCGCAGTGGGCGGAGTATCTCGACGGCATCCGCAAGGCGGGCTCGTCGGTCGGCGCGGTGATCGAGGTGGTGGCCGAGGGCGTGCCCGCCGGTCTCGGCGCCCCGATCTACGGCAAGCTCGACGCGGATCTCGCCGCCGCCATGATGTCGATCAACGCCGTCAAGGGCGTCGAGATCGGCGACGGCTTCGCGGCCGCTGCCTTGCAGGGCGAGGAGAACGCCGACGAGATGCGGCCGGGCAACGACGGGGCCCCGATCTTCCTGGCCAACCATGCCGGCGGGGTGCTCGGCGGCATCTCGACCGGCCAGCCGCTGGTCTGCCGCTTCGCGGTCAAGCCGACCTCCTCGATCCTGACGCCGCGCGCCTCGGTCACCCGCGACAACCGCCCGGTCGACGTCAGAACGAAGGGCCGCCACGATCCCTGCGTCGGCATCCGGGCTGTGCCGGTGGGCGAGGCGATGATGGCCTGCGTGCTCGCCGACCACCTCCTGCGCCATCGTGGCCAGGTCGGAGGCTGACGGAAGGGGTTGGGCTTTCAGCCTGCCTGAATGCGCTGCCGGTTTTCAGTTTGACTGAAACGGCGGGCGGGCTATGACGGGGGCGTGAAACTCGGTGACTGGCTCAAGCAGCAGGGCGTGACCCGCCTCGACTTCGCGCGGCGCTGCGGGCTCTCGCCGGCAGCGGTGACGGGCCTGTGCAACAATCCCGAGCCCTGGCTCTCGCGCGACACGGCCGCCGCCGTGGCGCGGGAGACGGGCGGCGCCGTCACCCCCAACGACTTCCTGGGTCTCAGCCTCCCAGGACAGGAGATGCCCGTGACCCACGCATCGATCATCGAGGCCCTCGACGCCTTCGCCCGCGGCGAGATCGTGATCGTCACCGACGACGACGACCGCGAGAACGAGGGCGACCTCGTCATCGCCGCCTCGCTCTGCACGCCCGAGAAGATGGCGTTCATCATCCGCAACACCTGCGGCATCGTCTGCGCGCCGATCACCGCCGCGGAGGCCAAGCGCCTGCGCCTCGAGCCGATGGTGGCCTCGAACGACGCGCCGCTCGGCACCGCCTTCACGGTCACGGTCGACGTCAAGCACGGGCTCACCACCGGCATCTCGGCCGAGCAGCGCTGCAACACCGTGCGGGCCCTCGCCAACGGCAACATGGGCGCCACCGACTTCGTGCGCCCGGGCCACGTCTTCCCGCTGATCGCCCGGGACGGCGGCGTGCTGATGCGCTCCGGCCATACCGAGGCTGCGGTCGACCTCTGCCGCCTGACGAAGCTCCCGCCGGTCGGCGTGATCTGCGAGCTTGCCAACGACGACGGCACCGTGATGAAGGGGCCGCAGATCACCGCCTTCGCGCAACAGCACGGCCTCAAGCAGATCTCGGTCGCCGAGCTGATCTCGTACCGGCAGGCGCGCGAGAAGCTGGTCGAGCGGGTCGGCACCTTCCCGGTCAAGACCGAGTGGGGCGAGCTGACCGGCTACGCCTACACCACGCCGTTCGAGCCGATGCAGCAATTCGCCTTCGTGCATGGCCGCATCGGCGAGGGCCGCGACGTGCTGGTGCGGCTGCACCGCTCGAACGTGGTGGCGGACGTGATCGAGGGCGGCCGCACGATCGAGGCGGTGATGCGCCGCTTCGCGCAAGAAGGCCGCGGCGTGCTGGTCTACCTGCGCGACGGCACCGCCGGCGTGCCGCTGTCGCAGCTGCCCGACGGCGCCGGCGAGGACGGGGCCGAGGCGGCCCGGGTGCGCCAGTGGCGCGAGGTGGGACTAGGCGCCCAGATCCTGCGCGACCTCGGCGTGGTCTCGATCCGCAACATCTCGAGCGCCGCGCGCTCCTATGTCGGCCTCTCGGGCTTCGGCATCGAGATCGTCGCCGACGAGCCGCCGGAGGGGTAGGGGCGCTGCCGCGCCCCTCGCGACAACGCCCCCCGGCGCCGTCATCGCTTCCGACGGCGGTGCCGGCGATCGGCCGGATCGTCAGGGGGGCTTCAGTGCCCCATCAGCGTCTCGACATGGGCGGCGACCGACTTCGACAGCCCGATGAGGTCGTAGCCGCCCTCCAGCAGCGACACCACCCGGCCGCCGCAGCGGCGGTCGGCGATCTCCATCAGCTCCCGGGTCGCCCAGGCGAAGTCGGCCTCGGTGAGCTTCAGGTTGGCGAGCGGGTCGCGCCAATGCGCGTCGAACCCGGCCGAGATCACGATCAGGTCGGGCCGGAACGCGTCGAGGCGCGGCAGCACGCCATGGGCGAAGGCCTCCCGGAACGTGTCGCCGTCGTCGCCCGCATGCAGCGGCACGTTGACGATCGTGTCGTGCTCGCCGCGCTCGGACGCCGCGCCGGTGCCCGGATAGAGCGGCATCTCGTGGGTCGAGGCGTAGAGGACGTTGCGATCGTCCCAAAAGATGTCCTGCGAGCCGTTGCCGTGATGGACGTCCCAGTCGACGAGCGCCACCCGGGCGGCGCCGTGGTGCTTGCGCGCATGGCGTGCCGCCACCGCCGCGGTGTTGAACAGGCAGAAGCCCATGGCGCGCTCGCGCTCGGCGTGGTGGCCAGGCGGGCGCATCGCCGCGAAGGCGTTGGCAACACGGCCCTCCATCACCTCGTCGACCGCCCGCACCGCGGCCCCGAGCGCCCGGCGCGCCGCCTCCAGGGAGCCCCGCGACATCACCGTGTCGGAATCGAGCGCCACCAGGCCCTCGTCCGGCGCCGCCGCGGCGATCGCCGCGACGTAGTTCTCCGGATGCGCGAGGCCCGCCACCGCGAGGTCGGCGAGCGGCGCCTGCTCGCGGACCAGGGCGGCGAAGCGCTCGTCCTCCAACGCCCGCTCG
The DNA here is from genome assembly GCF_003058325.1 of Methylobacterium currus. Lineage (NCBI taxonomy): Bacteria > Pseudomonadati > Pseudomonadota > Alphaproteobacteria > Hyphomicrobiales > Methylobacteriaceae > Methylobacterium > Methylobacterium currus. The sequence goes on along the minus strand of NZ_CP028843.1, from coordinate 6,497,646 downwards.
ATCACCCGGATGCGGTCGGCCCGCTCCGGATGTCCCGGCGGCGTGTCGTGGTCGAGGGAGGCCGGATGGCAGAGATACAGCGTCGACATCGTGCCCGTTCCCAGCGTTCCCGTCGGGCCGTCCTGCGGCGGCCCCTCCCTGTCCGTACCGTGGCAGGGCCATGGCCCGGACGCAACACAAGCCCGGCATCTCATTTGGGACCGTCATCCCCCGCTTCGCGGGCCAACAGCCACGCTCTAGGGTCGGGGGACGACTGATTCGCGGGCCTGCCCGCCTGATTGCAAGGGTCTTCCCCGATGCGCCGCCCCCGCTTTGCCCTCGCGCTTGCCCTGACGGGGGCCGTCCTGGCGCTGCCGGGCTGCATGTACCGCGCCACGCCCGATCCCGAATTGTCGGCCAAGGACAAGGAGTGGATGGCGATGGTGCCGGAGCCCGAGGTCGACCGGCGCTTCGCCCGCTACATGATCGAGGACCCGACCGGCGAGGCGCCCGGCACCATCGTGGTCGAGACCAGGGAGCGCCAGCTCTACTACGTGCTGCCCGACCGCAAGGCGATCCGCTACGGCGTCACCGTCGGCGACGAGGCCTATGGCTGGTCCGGTACGGCGCGGATCTTCCGCAAAGCCTCCTGGCCGGACTGGCACCCGCCGGCCGAGATGATCAAGCGCTGGCCTCACGTCCACGCGATGCAGGGCGGCCCCGCCAACCCGCTCGGCGCCCGCGCCCTCTACCTGGCGGATGCCAGCGGCAAGGACACGCTCTACCGCATCCACGGCACCAACGAGCCGGAGCGGATCGGGCAGGCGGCCTCCTCGGGCTGCATCCGCATGCGCAACATCGACGTGGTCGACCTGTACAACCGGGTCGGCGCGGACGCGAAGGTGATCGTGCGGTAGCGCGAGGGCCGCTCTGCCGGCCTGGAGCGTCGCCCGCTCAAGGCGAAACGTCCCTGTCGGCCTGGCACCCCAGCTGCGCTGAGGTCGTTGCGGCAGTCCGGCGGGGTGAAAGCCGCAACGGCTTGCCGGATCGCGGCATGACATGCCTCGCCCTGCGAGCGGCCGCGATCGGCAGCAACGTCTTCAGCTTGGCGGAGGCCTGCTCGATCAGGTTGAAATCCGGGCCGGAGCGCGGCCGGTACACCAGACGGTCCGGACCGAGGTCGAGGTGACCCGCGCACCGCGCCTGGCGGGCCCCTGCTCCAACCGGCCGGTCCTGCCCGGCTGCGTGGTAAGCCCCTTTTTGCGGATGATGCAAGGGCGTGCCAGGCCGCGCGACAGGCTGCTGGTGCCGGTGACGAGACCGTGCCTGGCGACGGCGTCGCGCCGCGCGCCTCGCCCGTCGCAGGCCGACCGCGTGACGCCCCGTCGCTCCAGACGACAATCAAGTCTTCGCGATCACCTTCTGCAAACAGACCGCATTGGTGTCGCGATAGCCCAGGTGATCGTAGAAGCCGAGCACCCCGTCATTCTCCCGGCGCACCAGCAGCTGCACCTTCCAGACGCCGCGCGCCGCGAGCCAGGCTTCGCCCGCCTCGACCATCCGCCGCCCGAGCCCGCTGCCCTGCTGTCCGGGCGCCACCGCGACGTAGTAGAGCCAGCCCCGGTGCCCGTCCTCGCCGGCCATCGCACTCGCGACGACGCGGCCCTCGACCTCCGCCACCAGCACGGTGCCGTGGTCGCCGCGCCGGGCGAAGGCGATGTCGGTCGCGGGATCGTTCCAGGGCCGCGCCACCCCGGCCTCGTGCCACAGGGCGATCACCGCGGGCACATCGGCATCCTCGATCTCGCGGATCGTCGGCATCATGTCGGGCGCTCGTCCTTCCTGCACCGGCTCGCCGCGTCCACCCTGCGGCGCGACGCAAGCCGCTACACCATCGAAGCGGTCTCCGGAACGCCTCGACCGACCCTGGAAACGCGATTGGGGCCGTATCGGAGGATCAGCCTTCCGGCGCCCTGACACCACGGCCAGGAAGAAGCCGTCTCTGTCCCATCGGCGGCCGATGAGATCTCACGTCGGACGAATCGTCCGACAGTCCAGATCAAGATTGTGTGTCGGTATCGAGGAAGAATGTCTGGCGGAGAGAGACCGCCAAACTGCCGGCCTAAGGCTATGACATATCATATTTTCTCATAGGGGTTGGAGGGTTCACCCCAGCGTAGTTCCTCGGTTGCGGTCGCTCCCTTACCACCTTGCTCGTCGTTGCGCCATTCTGACGCATCCGCACGATTTTTTTCGCTCATGAACAAGACCGGACATAACAAGACAATCCGGGAAAGTTCGGCTGGATGTGCTGCCTAGACCAAAATAAAAAACGTTTAACTCTGGGTGTATTCATACTCTAAATCGCTGCCGTAAGGAGTAGGGCACGCCCGCATTTCATCGTTTCATTGGTGTCCGGGTCTCGCCCGAGATGCACGCGGCCTTCCACGATGCCGCCCGCCGCCGCGGCGAGACCGCCAGTACCCTTCTGCGCGGCGCGATCCAGGCTACCGTGAGGGCTGCCGCCAACTCGAACGGAGAGGAGCCCCGCCGTGCTGGCTAAGGCTCCTCCGCCTCCGGTGTTCCGGCAAACTGACGCGACGCGCATCAACGCGCTGAACAACCGGCCCGGCGCAGCGCCTCGTTCATGGCATCGACCATCAGCTGTTCCAGGGTGATGTCGAGGTCTTGCTCTGGATGTTCGGTCCCGGAGTTCGGTGGTGCGGGTCATGCGTGAACCTGGACGGGTCATCTGTCCAGGCTTTGCAGATGGCCTCGTCCAGGCGGCGGGGCCTTCTTGGTTGGGCCGGGTAATCTCAGGCAGCTGGGTACGGCCCCTGGAACAGGTCGCCCATGGCCTTGCGCCGGAACAAGGTGCGCCAGCGGCGGCGCTGATGCTCATCGCGGTCGTGCAGCCTATGGCTGCGCTGGCAGAACGCCGCCAGGTTGGCGTCCTCGTTGTTGGCCGTGTCGTGGTCGCGGTGCGCGGTTGCCAGCACTACCTTCGTGTGATCCGGACCCGAGCGAGCAAGTCCTCGTTGCGCAGCCGCTGCCGGAGACGGCGGCCCTGGCCGTCGCGTCAGCTCGCGACTTCGGCATCCCACCACCGGCCGTCGCCGAGGTGAAAGACCCGCTGCAGATGGGGCGAGCACATTCCTCGCACCGGCCTCGCGCCCGGCGGAAGCGGGTCGCAGCCGCGAGTTGCGGCCGATCGATGGGGTAGAAGAAGCTGTGCTTCCGCCTGATCAGCATCCCCGCTCCCCGGAGCAGAGGGCTTGCTGCCGAGAGAGCTTAGCGGTTTCCGGGGTTAATCTCGACCTACCAGAATGCGGGCAGCGCGGCTGCAAACGCCGGGCTGTGATCTGACCGGATAGGCCACCCGCCGGAGGGTTTGAAGGCGGCGGGTGGCGGTAGGTCAGATGGTGATCCGGCCGGTGAGCAGGAGCACAATCAGGATGATGAGCAGGATGCCGCCGATCCCGAGACCCCCCGTGCGGTACCGGCCGCCGCCGTAGAAGCTGCCGCCGCCGCCGAAGAGCAGGATGAGGAGGATGAGGACGATCAGTAGGGTCATGGGCAGCGGTCCTTACAGCCAAGCTGGTTGGTATCAGGAATGCTGCTCAGGCGCATTTCGTTCCCATGCCGGGGACGGGGCTACTAAGTCGGGGACGCGAGCGGAGTTAAGGACGATCTCGTTGTAGGAAGCGACGTGCGAACTCGGATGGGTCGGTTTGCGGATGAGGGGCGGAGGGCAAGCCTCCGCGTCCGACAGGAGCGGGCCAAGCGGCGGGCAGCCGATCTGGCTCCCATTTCGGGGAACTGCAGGCCGGCGGCGTTACGACGTTGCAGGCCATGGCAGTAGACCTCACCGCACGCGGTGTGCCCACCGCGCGCGGCGCATCACGGTTCGCCGCGCAGGTGAGCCGGGTGCTTGCCAGGATTGCAGGATCGCGGCGGGCCGAGGTGTTCCCTCCGAAGAGACGCGGCTCGCCGGCCTCGCCGAAAGGGTGGTCGGGAAGGCGAGGCGACGAAGGCTGTGCATGCCGCGCGCTGGCGGGCAACCCTCACGGAAGGTTTAGGCTAAGTAAGGCGAGCCGGAGCGTTTTCCCGTCATGGAGACCCGGCCCGCCCGTGACGCCAGCCGAGCAGCGATATGGCGGCAGGCTGGTGTGACTGTCGGGCCAATGTTCTCTTGCTAGGAGTGTTCCAGCGTCGCCAATCGCTGTCACTCCGCGACGGGTTCGGCCTTCTTCGGCCGGCCGCGGCGGGCTGGCGGGGGCGCTGCCGCTTCAGCCTTCCGGATGGCTGCCTGATTGCGCCGGATCTGTCCGAGGCCCGAGCTCTTGGCGAGCTCGGAGCGCGCCGCAGCATAGTTGGCCGCCACCATAGGGTAATCTCGGGGCAGGCTCCACTTCTGCCGGTACTCGTCGGGGGTCATGCCTCGGCTTGAGAGGTGCCTTTTCAGCGACTTATAGGGTCGACCGTCTTCCAGGCTGATGATGTGGTCCGGGGTCACCGTCTTGCGGATCGGGATGGGCGGCGTGGGCTTCTCGACCTCGGACGTCGGTGGTGCGGTCAGCTTCATCAGCGCGGCATAGGTTGCCGCGATGAGACTCGGCAGCTCCGATGCCGGAACGTTGTTCTTCGTGACGTAGGCGCCGACGATGTCGACGGTGATCCCGATAAAATCGATGTCGTGCTGCGAGGTATCGTCCATATCCGAGACCCAGATTATTCGTTCTTCTACGGGTTCAGGATAGCGCGTGCCCGGATGGGTAGGTCAAGCCTCATTACGGTGAGACAAACCGCGCATCATCTTCAAAAATATCGATCAGACCCATGCCTTGCGACGCTTGAGGGCGCTTATGTCAGGCTGGGCTGGTTTCAGGCAGCTCGAGCTTCTGTGCAGTCACGGGGCTGTCGCTGCGGTCGTCGAGTGGCAACGTCGGGTCTGATAAATGGCGACAGCGCCTCGCGGCTTCCCGTGCACCACCACCCTGACGACCGATCGTGTTCTGCACAATGGCGCAGGTAGAGGGCGTGAGCCGGCTTCTGCAGAATCTCTTGGTGCAGCGGCTCCCCAGCCAGCAGGAGGATCAGCGTCGCCAAGAGGCACGGTAGTCCGGCCGCGGCGACCTGCATCGCCTCGAACGCGATCTCGCTCAGGCCCGAACGCTGGCGGGCGGCGCCGGCCGTCGATCAGCCCAGTCGCGCACCCTCGTGCATCAGATGAGCGATGGCTTGGCCATGGGTAAGGCCCGACGCGATCACCTCGTGGCCGTAGTAGATCGTGTAGGTGCCGTCCTCGGTCCCGACGATGCGGATCTCAGGCATGGAGCGCTCCTCTGAGAAGCAGCTGCACGGATGCGACTGAGCCAACGATACTCTCGTCGGAGCGAAAGAGCGAGTCGGCGAGGCGGCGACCGGATAATCGTTTCTCCAAACAGGATCGGCCGCTCAATCCAGAGCGGTTGTTATCCAGTGAGTCCGGGTTGCAATTGCCGAGCGTGTGCCACCGGTGCCATTCAGGGGCGTCGCGGAGAACCATTTCTGCGCGGGGAGGTCTCATGAAGAAGTATCTGCTTGCCGCGAGCGTGATGCTCATCGCTGCTTCTGCTCGCGCGCAATATTATGGCGGATATGGCACGCGATCAAATTCATCATGCCATCACGTGCAGGGCTGCACAAATAGTAACGGAATTTACTTTCCGCCGAATTATCAGTAAAATCCCAATCAAAGTCAGTGCGATAATTATGGAGCGAGGGGTAAATACAAACAATATACTGCAAATCAAGGAACTCGTATCCTGAGAGACTAGCCAGAGAGGCGCGCGCTACGGCGGCGCGCCCGGGTTGGATTGGGCCGCCCTGGCGCGCGTCGGCGTACCACGGACACAACGCAGCCCTTTGCAGCAGTACGCGCGAGGGGATCAGCCCATCCAGCTTGTCGGGCCAGCGAACCTCGGCGCCAGAGCCGGCGCCTTCGCCTTGACTTTCTCCCTCTTGCGGAGAGCCTCCGCAGTGCGCTCGCCCTCGCTCCAACTCATCACCACGGCGCCGCCCTTGCCTGGGGAGCGACCGAGACGCTTCCTGAGATCGTCCTTGCTTTCGATCTGAATGCCGCGAGCCGTCAGCGTCCATGTCGGGGCGCAGAGATCGGCACGCAGCTCGGGGTTGGGTGGGAGCGCTATCGGAGAGCCGCCATTTTGGTCCGGATCCAAGGCCTCGCGGAACCGCCACCACGCTTCGGCCCGCCGGTTCACGAAGGCGATGCGCTGGCCCTGGACCTGGCCGCCGATCCGCATCTCGCAGAAGACCGGACCGAGGCCGATCCGGTGCGCCCGCTCGACCGCCTTGAACATCGTGTTCAGGTGGCCGAAATCCTTGTTGGCGGTGGCGATCTCGATTCCCTCGGCCAGGACCCGTTTTGCTACCAGTCGCGGGAATCGAGGGCCTGGGCCCGGGTCACCTCGTCCAGCGGCCGGTCGCCGATGACGCCGACGAGGTTGGCGATCGCGCGCAGCTTCGGGTTGCGCCACTTGCGCAGCTGGTCTGGGGAGAGGTTGCGGTTGGCGGGGGCCGACAGGCGCTCGAACTCGGCGAACAGCGTCGAGAGCCGCAAGGGGGCCGGCGCCTCGCCGCCGAGCACGGCCGTGACGGTGGCGGCCTCGGCGGAGCGTGGCTGGGCCACGAAGGTGCGGATGCGCGCGAGCAGCTCGTCGTCCGGCAGCTCGGCAAGGCTCGACGCGAGGCGGTAATCGAAGCCGAAGCCGCGGGCCCGCTTGCGCGCCGCGTCGTAGCGCTCCTGCGCATCCCGCGACTGGCCGCCGAGCAGGCCGGACCAATCGTTCTCGATGTCGGCGTTGAGCGCGTCGATGACCCGTCGCGCCTTGGCACCCCGCGGATCGCCGGCGAGGCGGACCTTTCGTGGTCTGACGCACGATGACGCGCCGATCGAACGCCGCGATTGCGTCCGGCACGCGCCGCACGGGGTACCAGATGCCATCCCGGTTGGTCAGATAATCCGCCATCCCGCTGCGCCGCGTTACACAGAACATTGCGTAGGATGATGCGCTATAACCCTAGGTTAGGACAATGCAAAAATGAAATTATAATGGATTTCAAATGCTTGCTAGTCAAGGGCTGGCGGAGAGAGACCGCCAAACTGCAATCCTAAAGCTCTGACACATAACGCCTTCTCATAGGGGAGGGAGCCTTCACCCCAGCGTCTGCCCCAGCGCAATTCCTCAATTGCGGTCGCTTATCACCTCAGCCCGGGTATCGTTGCGCCATTCTGACGCATCCACACGATTTTTGATCAATTGCGAACGGGATCGAACAACGTAAGACGTTTTAGAGAACACGCCTCTGGCGACGATGATTATACCAAGCGATATCGGCGTTTAACGCTCGGCGTATTCATGCTCTAAATCACTCTGGCAAGGAGTAGAGCATGCCCGCTTTTCCTCGTCTCATTGGCGTCCGGGTCTCGCTCGAGATGCACGCGGCTTTCCACGATGCCGCCCGCCGCCGCGGCGAGACCGCCAGCACCCTTCTGCGCAACGCGATCCAGGCTGCTGTGCGGACTGCCGCCAACTCGAACGGTGAGGAGCCGCGTCGTGCTGGCGGAGTAAGCGATAGGCGGGAGCGGCGTTGTGGTTGATTACAAGGTCCGCGCTTTGGCGGATTTCCAACACGCCCGGCAGCCAATACCGGCAATCCTTGGAGAACGGTCAGTGGGCGATCCAGCAGGCCGACGGGGTGCTTATCACTCGGCACCCCGATGGTGCGCTGCGCTACACCCCGCTTTATACGAACGACCAGCTCGTCGCCGCCGCGGCAGCGGGCGCCGCAGAGGCCGTCGCAGACAAGGCGTCTCTTGGCGGCATCGTCGGCCCCGATTTGGACTGGCCCATCCCCTCAGGCGCCGTCCACGTCGTCATTCCGGCTCTCGCCACTTCGCGCACGTGGTCGCTGCCCGACGTGGGCGGCTACCCGCGCGGCCAGGATCTCGTCATCGTCGATGAGGGGCGTTTCCTCGGCGGCGCCCCCACGCTAACGGTCGTCCCGCTCGCAGGCTCGGGCGACGCTATCACCGGCTACCCGGCTGGCATCCCTCTTTCCGATGCTGGCGCTTCGGTCCGCCTGCGCCGGGGGGGCTCTCTGACGTGTGAGTTGTTGTCTGATGCGTCGCATTTTTCTCCTCGCCCTCTCACTCTCGGCGTTGATCGGCATCGCCCGCGCCGACGGCCTCACTCTTGCGACGCCGGGCGGCCCAAATACCCAAGGCCAATGCTACGCCTCCGGCAGCAGCGGCCCGCGCGTGCCGTGCGTGCTTCAGGGCAGACCTGGACGCGGGTGCTGCGGCCGACTGATCCGGGAGACAATCTCACCGCCGTTCCAAGCGCTGGCGCCGCGGTCAACACTCTCGGCCGCTCCATCTTTGAGGCCCTGCGCGGGTCGACTTTCCTCCTGCGCCCCTTTCTGAGCGACCTGACCTGTGCGCAGGATCAGACAGCGAATTGAACCGCCCCGGGTTTCCCGGAGGCTCCAACTTCTGAGAGGATGGAGCCATGACGAAGCGAAGAGCCCCGTTTTCCCTGAGGTGCGTGAGCACGCCGTGCGGATGGTGCGCGAGCACGAGGGCGAGCACGGCTCGCAATGGGCAGCGATCCAGTCGATTGCCGCCAAGATCGGCTGCTTGGGCGAGACGCTGAGGAACTGGGTGCGCCAGTCTGAGCGGGATCAGGGCGTGCGACCCGGACAGACGACGGACGAGCGCGAGCGGATCAAGGCGCTGGAGCGGGAGGTTCGCGAACTGCGTCAGGCCAACGAGATCCTGCAGAAGGCGAGCGCATATTTTGCCATGGCGGAGCTCGACCGCCGGTCGCGGCCATGATCAGCTTCATCGACGATCATCGAGCCGTCTACGGGGTCGAGCCGATCTGCAGGGTGCTGCCGATCGCCCCGTCGACCTACTACCTGCACGCTGCCCGGCGTATCGACCCCGGCCAGCAACCGGTTCGTGCTCGCAGCGATGCCGCGTTGATGATCGAGATCAAGCGCGTGTTCGAGGCCAACTTCTGCGTCTACGGCGTGCGGAAGGTCTGGCGGCAGCTGGCGCGGGAGGGGATTGTGACCGCTCGATGCACGGTGGCGCGGCTGATGCGCAAGATGGGCTTGGCGGGGGTGGTGCGTGGCAGGACCATGCGCACCACGATCCCCGACCCGGCCGCAGCTTGCCCCCTCGACCGCGTCAACCGTCAGTTCAAGGCTCCGCGGCCGAACGCTCTGTGGGTCAGCGACTTCACGTACGTGGCGACGTGGTCGGGCTTCGTGTACGTGACCTTCGTCATCGATGTGTTCGCCCGGCGCATTGTTGGTTGGCGAGCATCACGTCGTGCACATGCGAGCTTCGTGCTGGATGCTCTGGAACAGGCCCTGCACGAACGTCGCCCTGTGCAAGGCAGCGGTCTGGTGCATCACTCGGACCGCGGCTCGCAATACTTGGCTTTACGGTACACTGAGCGCCTGGCTGGAGCAGGGATCGAGCCGTCGGTCGGCAGCGTCGGCGATAGCTACGACAACGCCTTGGCGGAGACGATCAACGGTCTGTTCAAGGCGGAGGTGATCCACCGACGCGGGCCGTGGTGCTCCTTCGAGGCGGTCGAGTACGCCACCTTGGAGTGGGTCGACTGATACAACCACCGTCGCCTCCTCGAGCCGATCGGCAACATCCCTCCCGCCGACGCCGAAGCGCGCTATCATGCTCACGTCGGCGACCAAGCCTTGGCCGCCTGACCCAAGACAAACAGCCTCCAACAAACCCGGGGCGGTTCAAGCCGCTTCGCCGCGCATCGGCTGCCGGGGCTGGTCGACGCGCCGCGCTCCGGAGCGCCCCGCAGCATCGGTGACGAGGCTGTCGAGCGCTTGGTCGCTCTCACTCTGGAAGAGGCACCGGCCAACGCCACGCACTGGAGCACCCGCGCGATGGCGCGCCGTACGGGCATGAGCCAGACGGGCATGAGCCAGAGTGCGGTGTCACGCATCTGGCGCGCCTTCGGTCTGCGGCCGCACCAAGCCGACACCTTCAAGCTCTCCGCGGATCCCGCGTTCGTGGAGAAGGTGCGCGACGTGGTCGGCCTCTCCCTGGCCCCACCCGATCGCGCGCTGGTGTTGTGCGTCGACGAGAAGCCGCAGATCCAGGCGGTGCAGGGTACGGCTGCAGCCTTTCCCCTCCGGCCGGGCCAGGCCGAGCGCGTGACACACGACTATCGCCGGCATGGCACGCTCGACCTGTTTGCCGCCCTCGACGTGAAAGCCGGAACGATGATCGGGAGCTGCAAGCCGCGTCATCGCAGCGTCGAGTTCCGCGCCTTCCTGGAGCAGGTCGAGAGCAGCGTCGCACGCGATCTGGAGGTGCATCTCGTGCTCGACAACCTGAAGACGCACAAGACGACCCTGGTGCATGACGGGTTGGTCCAGCATCCGCGGTTCCACCTCCACTTCACGCCGACGAGCGCGTCGTGGCTCAACCTCGTGGAGTGCTGGTTCTCCGTTCTGAGCCGGCGTCGGCTGGAGCGCGGTGCGTTCAGCAGCACAGAGGGCCTGGAGGCAGCGATCCGAGACTACATCGCCGAAACCAACGCTCATCCCAAGCCATTCGTCTGGACCAAGTCAGCCGACGCGATCTTGGCCAGTGTCGGCCGCTTCTGCACACAGATCTCTAACTCAGACCACTAAGTACAGCCGCGGAAGTCATGTGGGATGCGCTCCAATGATGGAGCAGACACCGCCTGGCTTGCGGTTGTAACGGTCGAAGAAAGCCTGGGCGGCTTCAACCAGAGCGTCGATGCTGGCGAACAGCTCGCAGTGTGTGACCTCGCGGCGGAACTGGCGCCAGAGCATCTCGATCGGGTTCAGCCACGGGCTGTAGGTCGGGAGGTAAAGCAGGACGAGGCGCCCGGCCGCGCCGCGCAGCACCGCCTCGACCTCATCGTCCTCGTGCGTGCTGGCATTATCCCAGGCGACGTAGACGGTCTCGGTCGGGTGCTTTTTCAGGAGCGCTTCGAGGAGTTCAGCGACCTCGCGTCGCCGCTTATGAGGGCGGGTGAGGACCACCGTCTGGCCGCTCTGCCAATCAACCGCCCCGAGCCCATAGCGCCGCGTCGGCTGCATCGGGGTCGGGATCATCACCTGCTGCCCCTTGGGACCCCACATCGGCCGCAAGGTCGGATACCAGCTGATGTTGAACTCGTCGGCGTAGTAGAAGACCGAGCCGGGCCTCAGGCCGTCGCGAGCGCGTTCGACCGCCTTTTTTTGACAGCATAGTCCGGATCCGGGCTGCTGATCGTGTGCTGGGGACGACCGAACCCCAGACCAGCCGAGCGCAACAGTCGATGGATGCTCGCCACGCTCATGCGCAAGCCCGTCTCCTCCGCCAAGCGGTCGGCCAGCCGGGCGGCGGTCCACATCGAGAACGGCAGGTCCAGGGCGCGGGGCCGTCGCCGCACCAGCTCGACCAGCCGCTCGCGATAGGCGGCTCCGGCTTTGGCCGGCTTGCCCGAGCGCGGCGCGTCGGAGAGTCCGTCGATGCCCTCGGCCTCATAGCGATGGACCCAGCGTCGGACCGTCTCACCGCTCTCGCGCACGATCGTGGCGACCTCGGAGATGGTGAGGCCCTGCTCGGCCAGCAGCAGGATCATCTGCGCACGCGTGCGGACCCGGACGTCACGCGTCATGCGATAGAGATCGTCAAGCCCGCGCAGCTGATCGACGTTCAGCTTGTCCAGATGCAAGGCGCGCATCGCGGCCCCCTGATAACACACCAGCATACCACAAAAATTATGAGGACGTATTTAGGAGCCGTCGGGTGTGCCTGTCGAGCCCAGGCAGGCCACAGTGGACTACGGCACGTCGCGACCAATGGTGACAATCACCCGCCACTCGCCTGCTCAGCGAAGTCCTCGGGCACCTCGCCGAACTGGCCAAGGATTGCGACGCTCCCCAATTCGCCACGATACTGAACTGCTCCGGGTTTTTCGGAGGCTCCAACTTCTGAGAGGATGGAGCCATGACGAAACGAACAGCCCCGTTTTCCCCTGAGGTGCGTGAACGTGCCGTGCGGATGGTGCGCGAGCACGAGGGCGAGCACGGCTCGCAGTGGTCGGCAATCCAGTCGATTGCCGCCAAGATCGGCTGCTCGGGCGAGACGCTGAGGAACTGGGTGCGCCAGTCCGAGCGGGATCAGGGCGTGCGACCCGGGCAGACGACGGACGAGCGCGAGCGGATCAAGGCGCTGGAGCGAGAGAACCGCGAGCTGCGCCAGGCCAACGAGATCCTGCGCAAAGCGTCGGCGTATTTCGCCATGGCGGAGCTCGACCGCCGGTCACGGCCATGATCAGCTTCATCGACGATCACCGGGAGGTCTACGGGGTCGAGCCGATCTGCAGGGTGCTGCCGATCGCCCCGTCGACCTACTACCTGCATGCGGCCCGACGTGCCGATCCCGAGAAGCAGCCGGTTCGTGCGCGCAGCGACGCCGCGTTGATGATCGAGATCCAGCGCGTGTTCGAGGCCAACTTCTGCGTCTACGGCGTGAGGAAGGTCTGGCGGCAACTGGCCCGGGAGGGGATCGTGACCGCGCGATGCACGGTGGCGCGGCTGATGCGCCGATTGGGCTTGGCGGGGGTGGTGCGTGGCAGGACCGTACGCACCACGATCCCCGACCCGGCCGCTGCCTGCGCTCTCGACCGCGTCAACCGCCACTTCAAGGCTCCCCGGCCGAATGCCTTGTGGGTCAGCGACTTCACCTACGTGCCGACGTGGTCGGGCTTCGTCTATGTGGCCTTCGTCATCGATGTGTTCGCCCGGCGCATCGTCGGTTGGCGGGCCTCACGCAGCGCTCACGCGTGCTTCGTCCTGGATGCTCTGGAACAGGCGCTGCACGAGCGTCGCCCTGGTCAGGGCAGCGGGCTGGTGCATCACTCGGACCGCGGCTCGCAATACTTGGCTCTACGCTATACCGAGCGCCTGGCTGGAGCAGGCATCGAGCCGTCGGTCGGCAGCGTCGGCGACAGCTACGACAATGCCTTGGCGGAGACGATCAACGGCCTGTTCAAGGCAGAGGTCATCCACCGACGCGGACCCTGGCGCTCCTTCGAGGCCGTCGAGTACGCCACCCTGGAGTGGGTCGACTGGTACAACCACCGTCGCCTCCTCGCGCCAATCGGCAACGTCCCTCCCGCCGAGGCCGAAGCGCGCTACTATGCTCACGTCGGCGACCAGGCCTCGGCCGCCTGACCCAAGCCAACAAGCCTCCGAAAAACCCGGAGCGGTTCAACCCACCGGCGCGGCAGCAGGACGAAGCCGCGCTTGGCCTGGGGCGCCTTCACCACCTCCAGGTCAATGCCGTGGGCACTCGCGGCGGCTGCGGGCTTGGGACCGGAATAGCCCTGATCGACAAAGCCCAACTTGACGCTGTCGCTTGTCTCCGCCTGAACACCGGCCGCCAGCCGGCCGACCTCGGCCCGGTCGTCGGTACTGGCGGGCGTCACGTGCAGCGCCACGACATGGCCGGGCGTGTCCACCGCCAGAGGCACCTTCGCCCCCCGCTTGCGCTTGGCCCCGTCGTAGCCTGCCCGCTCGCCGCTCTCGGGCGAGGACCGCAGCGTCCGGCTGTCGAGGATCACCGCCGAGGGCTCTGGCTCCCGCTCCGCCGCCATCCGCAGCACCGCCCGCAGGTCGCCAGCCACATCCACGAAGCTGTCGGCTGATAGCCAGCGTTGCGTCTGCTGGTAGACCGTGGCCCATGGCGGCAAATCGTGCGGCATGAACCGCCAAGGCGCACCCGTCTTCACGATGGAGCGCAGCCCGTTGAACACCTCGCGCAGATCGTGGTCGCGCTGGGCCGAGTCCTCCCGCAGCAACGCGAGGTAGGGGGCCACCAGCGCCCATTCTTCATCGGACACGTCGGACGGGTAGGCGCGGCGATCGGTCGGCATCACTCTCAACGCAACGCCACCCTAACTCGTTCATAACACGCTCTAGCCCTTCGGGTTCACCGCCAGCGGCCACGAACTGATCGAGCAGCAGTGTGGCCGCTTCGCAGAACATGCGCTCGGGTAAGGCGTGCTCGAACTGGGAGGTGGGGAGAGGAGCGCACATCGCGCACCTCTCTTCAACGTGCCGGATCGAGCCGAAGGCGGTGCCGCAGGTCTGCGGTGCCGCCTGCGGTGTAACGATATCCCCTTCCTTTAAAGCCTTTTCGTTACACGCGACCTCGCGCATTCCAGCCCGGACCTCTTGGTCGAAGAAGGGGTAGCGACCCGTCACCAGTGACGTGCCGTTGATCAGGTCGAGGTGCGCGAGCAGCTTGCGCTTCTCCTGCTCGCGGTGCGCCTGGACCCGATCCGCGTTGCTCGCGTGCTTGCGCCGCCGGCCGGGCTGACCCTTGCGGGGCACCAGCCCCATGCCGGGCAGCGGCTCGACCTTGGCTCCGGGGAAGAGGTCTGCCAGCCACTCGGCCGTGTCGCGGTCCATGACGACGACGCGTTTGGGCGTGGCGTCATCCGGATTGCGGATCGAGCAACGCATCACCGCCTGATAGACCGCCGTACGGTAGTGGGCGGTGCGCATTTCCTCGCCGTTGATACCGCGCCCCTCCATGAACCCGAAGTGGGCCAGAGGCGGGTTGAGGGCCGAGAGCGCCACCACGTTGTGGTAGCCCTGGTAGCCGTTCAGGCCGTGTGGGGTGTTGGGCAGCCGTGCGGCCCCGGTCTGGGCGAAGAAGCCATCGCTCAGGTCCGTGTTGCCCATCCAGACGAACGATTCATCACCGACGAGGTCGCCTACGGCGGCCCTAATCTGATCGAGAACCGTCGCGTCCTGTCCGTTGAGCTTGCGATCCCGGTAGCGCTTCGACCACGGCTCCTCACCCGCGTAGAGGATCGCGATGCGCTCCCCGTGCTCGTGGGCGTGGTAGCGCAAATCCCGGGCAAGGCTCGTGGCCGGCTTGAAGACGATGCCCCGGGCCGTGAAGAGGCGGTGGAACATCGTGTCGGGCATACAGGCGGAGGCAACTAGTGCATTGACGCATTCAGAGGATTCACGGCAGGCGTGAGGTATGCGAGTCTGAGGCATGGCTCAGACTGTCTGCGTGATTCCCAGCGCCGCCGACCTGGCGCACCTGTCCGCCATCGTCGCCGATCGGGCGCAGTCCCTCAAGCACATCCAGCGCGCCCGCATCGTTCTGCTCTCGGCCGAACGCCTCTCCGTCCTCGACGTCGCCCGCCAGGCCGGCGTCAGCCGGCCAGCCGTCTGGCGCTGGCAACAGCGCTACGCCGAAGAAGGCGTCGAGGGACTGCTGCGCGACAAGACCCGTCCGCCTGGCAAGCCGCCCCACTCCACCGACACCGTCGCCGAGGTGCTGGCGCTGACCTGCTCCGAACCGCCCGGTGAGGTCACCCACTGGACCGGCCGCGCCCTGGCGCAGGCCGTCGGGATCTCCTTACGATCGGTCCAGCGCATCTGGGACGCACACCGCCTCCAGCCACATCGGGTCCGCAGCTTCAAGCGCTCGAACGATCCAGCCTTCGCCGAGAAGGTCGAGGACATCGTCGGCCTCTCCATGGATCCGCCGCGCCATGCCGCCGTGCTCTCGCTCGACGAGAAGAGCCAGATCCAGGCCCTGGAACGCACCCGTCCGAGCCGACCCGTCACGCCAGGTCGTCCCGTCACGCCAGGTCGTCCCGAAACCCAGACCCACGACTACGTCCGTCACGGTACCACGACGCTGTTTGCCGCGCTCGACGTGCTGGAGGGCACCGTGATCGGTCGCTGCATGCAGCGTCATCGCCACGACGAGTTCCTGCGCTTCCTCAACACTATCGAGGCCGCGGTGCCGGCCGGCAAACTGATCCATGTGATCCTGGACAACTACGCCACCCACAAGCACCCGAAAGTGCGAGCCTGGCTGGCCCGGCATCCGCGCTGGATCTTCCACTTCACTCCGACCTCGGCCTCGTGGATGAACGCGGTCGAGGGCTTCTTCTCGGCCTTGACCCGGCGCAGGCTGAAACGTGGCAGCTTCAGCGGGATCGTCGACCTTCAGGCTGCGATCAACCGCTACATCACCGAGCACAACGACAGGCCAAAGCCCTTCGTCTGGACCAAGCCGGCCGCCGCCATCCTCAATGCCGTCAACGGCAACGCTGCACCATCCGAATGAGTCAGTGCACTAGCACGCCCTTGAACCCCGCGAACACCGAAGGGCGCAAGAGCGAGTAGGTGCGCAACGATCCTGCCTTCTCACCCCGGATCAGGCGCTCGAACTGAGCCTGATCGACGTGGACATCCCACTGGCCGGATGTGACCCGGCGCGTGAGCGGCTCCAGCACCTTCAGCACGTCATCGCCGTGCTCGTTGCGGGCGATCTTCAGCGCGCTCACTGGCCGTTCTCCTGGGCAGCGAGGGCGTCCTCGGGGGTGACGAGCCGCGCGTAGGCGGCACCGGTCGGCACGACCGCGAGGTGGGGCGTGATCAGGTGGTGCGTCTCGGGCAGGCGCAACTCCTCGAACTGATCCACCTGTGGGACCTCGTCCATGATCAATGTAGCCGCCGATGTGAAACTGACCCGGTCGCCGATTGAATCCTGACCCAGGCCGTAGGCTGGGCTCCTTCTGCGGGAGGAGGCCCGGATGGTGGGTGAGGAGGCAGCGTTGGAGATCCGGGTGTTGCATCGGCATGGGAAGGGCATCCGCGAGATTGCCCGCGCGACGGGTCTGTCGCGCAACACGGTGAGGCGCTACCTGCGCGACGAGGCGGCGGCGCGCTACAAGGGGCGACCGCCCCGACCGGGCAAGCTCGATCCGTTCAAGGGCTACGTGGTGGAGCGCCTGGCTGCGGCAGCGCCGGACCGGATCCCGGCCAGCGTGCTGCTCGTCGAGTTGCGCGAGCGGGGCTATGCGGGCGGCTACACGATGCTCAAGGAGTTCGTCGCTGGCCTGACGCCGGCGCCAGTTCCGCAGCCGGTGGTGCGCTTCGAGACCGCGCCGGGCGAGCAGATGCAGGTCGACTGGGCGGTGATGCGGCGCGGCGCCGACCGGCTCTCGGTGTTCGTGGCGACGCTGGGCTGGAGCCGGGCGGCCTACCTCGAGTTCGTCACCGACGAGCGCCTCGAGACGCTGATCGCCGCCCACGAGAACGCCTTCCTGGCCTTCGGGGGCGTGCCGCGCGAGGTACTCTACGACAACATGCGCACCGTGGTGGTGGAGCGGAACGCCTACGGTCGCGGGCGTCACCGCTTCCAGGCCGGCTTCCTGGACTTTGCCCGCCATTGCGGCTTCCGGCCCCGGCTGTGCCAGCCCGGACGGGCGCAGACCAAGGGCAAGGTCGAGCGCTTCATCCGCTACCTGCGCGGCAGCTTCTACGTGCCGCTGGCCAGCCGGCTCGGCCAGGAGGGGCTGGTGCTCGACCGGGAGGCGGCCAACCTGGCGGCGGGTCGCTGGCTGCGCACGGTCGCCAACCAGCGGGTGCTGTCAACGGGCACCGAAGTCTCCGCAATTGTGGGCTTTCAAAATTCCCTGGCCGGCGGGTTCGGTGCGGATCGGTGATCAGCCGGCCGTGTGATCGGAGGCAGCCTTTCCGGGTGGACGACCGCGACGCCTGGGTGCGGGCGGCGGAACGATCAGGGCCTTGGAGCGGACGTGCTCGGGGACGAGGTCGGCGTGCTGGCGCAGGCGGTAGCTCGCCCCCTCGATCTGGATCACCACGGCATGGTGGAGGAGTCGGTCGAGCAGGGCTGTCGCCACGACCGGATCACCGAACACCTCGCCCCACTCGGCGAAGCCGCGGTTCGAAGTCAGGATCATCGCCCCGCGCTCGTAGCGCGCGTTGACGAGTTGGAAGAACAGGTTGCCGCCACCGGGGACGACGGGGAGGTAGCCGATCTCGTCCACGACCAGCAGCGAGGCCCGGCAGAGATAGCGGATGCGCTCGCGCAGGGAGCCGTCGCGCTCGGCCTTGGCCAGCGAGGTCACGAGGTCGGCCAGCGTCGAGAACACGACGCTGCGCCCGGCCTTGACCGCCTCGACGGCGAGCGCGATCGCCAGATGGCTCTTGCCGGTGCCGGGTGGTCCGAGCAGATGGACGACCTCGGCCCGGTCGATGAAGGTCAGTTCCGCCAGCGCCAGGACGCGCTCGCGGTCGAGCGAGGGCTGGAAGGCAAAGTCGAACCCGGACAGCGTCTTGATCGTGGTCAGGCGCGCGACCAGCAGGGCGGTCTTCACGCGGCGGTTCTCGCGCAGCGTCAGTTCCTCGGTCAGGATCACGTCGAGGGCGGCCAAGCCGTCGATCTCGCCCTGCTCGATGCGCCGGACCGTCGCGTCGAGCACCTCCAGGGCGCGCGGCATGCGCAGGCCGACCAAGCTGCGCTTGATGCTGTCGAGGGTCGTGATGGCACAGGATGCGGTGCGGCTCATCGCTGGCCTCCGATCCCGCCGGCGAGCCGTTCGCCGACTGCCTGGTAGACAGCCAGCGAGCGCCGGGCGACGTGATCGCCATGGCGGCCGATCGGCAGACTGTCGGGATGGCCGTGGCGCATGGCCCGAGCGGCCGTGCCTTGCCGATGGTCGGGGTCGATGCGGTACTGCCGTCGTCCCTCCAGGATCGGATGGCTCGCGACGAGCCGGCCACCATCGAGGATGCGGATCGTGTCGGGCAACTGATGCACCTCGACGACGCGCCGGGTCCGATCCGGTACGCTGTAATAGTTGCCACCGATCGAGACGAGGCCATCGTGGCTGACGCGCCGCTCCAGCGTGAGCAGAGCGTCGAAGGGCAGAGCCGGCAAGGGCTGCAACTCGGGCCGCTCGGCGGCGAAGGCTTCCGAGACGATCCGCTGCGTGGTGCCGTGCAAGCGGACGTTGGCGACGGTATCGAGCCAGCTCCGAAGCTGGCGGTTGAGGTCGTCGAGGTCGCGGAAGGAACGTGCGAGGAAGAAGTCCTGGCGGATGTAGGAGAACGGTCGCTCGACCTTCCCCTTGGTCTTGGCCCGGTACGGGCGGCAGGCGCGCGGCAGGAATCCGTAGTGCTGGGCGAGTGCCAGCAGGGATCGGTTGTAGACGATGTGGCCGTCCGCATCCTCGCCGGTGACCGCCGTCTTCATGCGATCGTAGAGGATCTCGATCGGCACGCCGCCGATCGCGGTGAAGGCCTGCATGTGACAGCGCAGCAGCGTTTGCAGGTCCTGATGCAGGACGAAGCGCGCCTCGATGTGCCGGGAATGGCCGAGCACCAGCGAGAACAGCCAGACGATGCAGGTCGTGTCCGGCGCATCCGTGAAGGTGACGAGGAAGCGGGCGAAGTCGACCTGCGCCTGCTGGCCGGCCGGGGTCTCGAAGCGGACCTCGTAGGGCTTGGCCTCGGGCGGCCGGATCGCGGCGGCGAACCGCTTCACCGCGGTGTAGGCACCGGTGTAGCCGCGCTCGCGCAACTCGCGGGTCAGGCGCACGGCACTCAGGTCGGGGAAGGCGGTGATCCGCTCGCGCAGATAATCGAGATAGGGCGCGAGCTTGCTCGGGCGGCCGGGCTGACGCGGGCCGTAGGCCGGCGGCTCGAGGCCGCGCTCGATGTACTTGCGGATCGTCTTCGGATCGCGGCCGGTCCGGCGGGCGATGGCGGAGACGGACAGGCCCTGTCGGTGCAGGTCCAAGATCATGACGAGTTCTCCCAGCAGAACCATCCTCGTCGCTCCCAGCCGATCGGTATCGGCAGGCATGGTGGCTGAGGATGGAAAAGCCCGAGAGGGCGCGGGGCGTCGCGACCCTACGGGCCAGGGCACCGACCAGGGAATTTTCGATGCCCACAATCAGGGAGTATTCAACGCCCGCTGACAGGTGCATGCCACGACCGGCGCGGTGCCGGCCGAGCGCCTGGAAGTGGAACGGACGCAGTTGCAGCCGGTGCCGCCGCCCTATGGCGGCCGCTCGGTGCGCCAGATCCAGGCCCCGGCGGTGCCGGCTCCCGCTCATCCGGTGGTCGGGCTGCAGCACCCGCTGGCGCTCTACGACGGGCTCTCGGGCCTGATGACGGGAGAACCGGCATGAGCGACCTGCAGCATGCCCGCCTGGCTGAACTCTGCGCCGAGCTGCGCTTGCAGGCGGTGCCCGCGGCCTACGGCGCGCTCGCGCAGGCGGCATCCGAGCGCGACACGCCCTATGCCGTCTTCCTGGAGGAGGTGCTGCGGGCCGAGCGCGAGGCTCGGCGCACCCGGGCGCGGGAGATGTTCGCCCGGGTGGCGGGCTTCCCGGCGGTGAAGACGCTGGAGGGCTACGACTTCGGCTTCGCCACCGGGGCGCCGCGGGCGCAGATCCAGGAACTGGCCAGCCTAGCCTTCGTGGAGCGGGCGCAGAACGTGGTGTTCCTGGGTCCGTCCGGCGTGGGCAAGACGCATCTGGCGATCGCGCTCGGCTACCTGGCGACGCAGCGCGGGATGAAGGTGCGCTTCACCAGTGCGGCGGACCTGGTCCTGACGCTGGAGACAGCACAGCGCCAGGGGCGCCTGAAGGAGGCGATGCACCGGGCGGTGAACCTCTACCGGCTGCTGATCGTCGACGAGATCGGCTACCTGCCGTTTGCGCGCGAGCAGGCGAACCTGTTCTTCCAGGTGGCGGCCAAGCGCTACGAGCGGGGCGCGATGATCCTGACCTCGAACCTGTCGTTCGGGGCGTGGGACCAGGCGTTTGCCGGCGACGCGGTGCTGACGGCGGCGATGCTGGACCGGGTGCTGCACCACGCCAGCGTGGTGACGATCACGGGCGAGAGCTACCGGCTGAAGGACAAGCGGCGCGCCGGGCTGGTGGCGCGGCCCGTGCGGGAACCAGCCGTTCCTGCGTGAGGGGTGGGTCAGGTTACGATCGGCGACAAAGCCAAAAGTGGGTCAGACTTCAATCGGCGTTGACATCAAGGTCCACTCGCGCTTGCGCTCGATGTAGGGGACCAGCAGGAAGCCGGCGTGCGTGAGGAAGAGGATCTCGCCCTGGTCCGCGGTGGCGTTCTTGAAGTGGGTGACGGCCTCGGCGACCACGGATGCCTTGAGGCAGGTGTCGCTGTGGATCTCGCGCACCGGGTAGGTCGGCGCGAGGGGCTGAAGTTCTTCGGCAACGGTCTTGGTGATGAGGTGCTTGGTCGGCTGGACGAAGAGCACCTTCTGCCCGCCACGGGCGAGCCGGTCGGCGTAGCGCGCGCAGGCGCGTGTCTTCCCGGACCCTGCCGGGGTGTTGAGTTCGTAGATGATCATAACGCTGACTGTTCCAGTATAGATAAAAAAATAACCCGCGAGGTGTGGCGGCACCTCACGGGTCGAAAGGATTTAGAACGTCAGCAGAGAACGCCTGTGCCGCGGATGCACAGACGGTCTATTTAATCCTGCTGATGAACGTCATCCCCCGCCAGGGGCCGAGGCACCAACGTGCCTCGTGGTACTTATCCGGCAGGAACCCGGAAGGTGTCCATAAAAATTCGTACGGGACACCGACAACGGCTCAACCCGGCATCAGCAGGGCGCAGGGGTCTTGTGGGCGAGCAACCCCGCTTGACGGGAGCCCCCACGGTGTCACCCCCATTCGCCGGAAGCGAGACCATTGATGGAGTGGAGGAAACGACCAGTGTCGGCTCATCCCTCTCTCTCCGCCAAGTCCATTTAAGCTATTGCTGGACTTGGGTTTTTTATCGCTTCCAACGGCTCGCACGATGACACTGTGTCACCGTGGCCGTATTGGGGGTGAGGTCCGCAGTGCGCCGTGCGGAGTACCTGCAATGCCGTCGCGGGCGCTGGTTCGTCCGCCTCAGAGTTCCGGTTCACCTCCAAACCTTGATCGGGCAAAGCCACCTCGTCCGTTCCCTCGACACAGATAGCGAAGCTGTTGCTCAGGAGAGGCGCAGGGTCGCGCTGGCGCTGCTCTGGGAGTGGATCGGCGCTCAAACCGTTTCGGACGGCTGGGAGCCCGCTTGGGCGGCTGCTCTTACCGGTTCACAACGGTGTGATCACGATGGAGCCGAAGGATGCCCCCGTGGTCCAGATGCACCTGCCACCGATCGTTCAAACCTGAAACTGAGCCAGCCTCGCCCCACATCGGCACAGCGCCTTCAGCAGCATACCATCTTGAGCATGATGGAGAGATGGCTTCGTGAGATCGAGGGGGTGCAAACAAAGCAGTCCCTGATGCAGCACGCTGTAGCCGTCAGGGAGTTCGCCAAATCCCAACCATCAAGCTGTACTGTGACGAAGGTTGATCGTCGTAAGGCCGGTGAGTTCGTCAGTGACGTGCTTCTAAAATCAGGAGCGGCGCAGAAGACCATAAATCGTAAGCTCAGTTCTCTTTCAGCTATGTGGCGATGGCTTCAGAAACGAGGCTTCGCTAGCGACAAGTAATTACCCACGGGGTGTTTTTCGGCACGCAGTTCGTCGGCCCACCCTATCCGGGCTGGCTGGGGGGAGTGATCAGGCTGTGATGGTGGCGAGCAGGGTGGCGAAGGGGGTGGCCTTAGTCCTGAGCGCGGCGGTGGCGACGACGGTGCGCACGTCCGCTTCGCCCTTGGCCGCCCACATTGCCCGATAGCCGTTGGTGACCTTGCGCTGGATCACCGCCGGCCGCAGGTCGCGCTCGCAGGCGTTGTTGGTCACGTCCACCTGCCCCGGGAAGGCCACGAAGGTCAGGAGTTGGTCGCGCGCCCTCTGCATCCGGGTCTGGAGCGCCAGGGCCAGATCGCCCGTTGCCGGGGCCTTCAGGATGGCATCGAGGTCCCGCTCCAACTCGCGCCGCTTACGCGCCAGGGTCGAGGCGGCCAACTCGGTCAGCCCTCGAGCGAGCCCGAAGGCCTTGTCGAGCCACCACGTGAGCCGCAAGGCAATCAGGTCGTCGCCCGCCTCGACAGGTCCGACAGGGCGGCCTGCAACCGGTCGTAGGACAGCGCCTGGAAGGTCTTGAGATAGGTCGCCACCGCGTGCAGACGTGGCCCGAACGGCGTCGCGTCGGCCCCCGCTGGCCGCGGGGCGACGACCCGGGTCCGGCAGGCCGGGCAGGTCACGCCCAGGCGCCGATGCTGATCGACCACCGGGCGAACCAGCGGCAGGTCGATCCGCTCGTGCGTGCTGACGACCTCGGCCGGAAGATCGATGGGCAATGGCGCGCCGCAGGCCGAGCACGAGGCCGGCCGGTGCTCCACGACCTGATCCGGATCGGGTGTCAGCGCCCGCTTGTGCCCTTCATGCCCGGGCTTGGCCCCGCCGGGGTGGGACTTCTCGCGCCGCTCCTTGCGGTCGCTCGCCGGCGGCTTGGACGAGGTGCGCGACGTCTTCTCGGGCCGGTGCAGCTTCAGCACCAACTCGATCAGCTCCTCCTTGCTCAGGCGCTCGAGGTCACTGCGGCTCATCCCGACAGGGAATCAGCCAAATCGCCGTCCGGCAAGGGGGGGAGGGCCGACGCCCAAGCCGCCACGGAAGCACACCGATCCAACACCCCCTGGGTAATTACAGCGACAACCCCTGGGCCGGGCAAGGTAATTTCGGCAGTGGGGCAAGGCTCGACAGCGGTAAGCGGTCATACTCTGCTCGGGAACTCGTCACGCTGCTCAGCACCGATCCCCGGACGGTCATGGGTCAGCGCTACGGAGAAGTGCTTTTCGACCTCATGCGTCTGGCACCGCTGACTGGTTGCCGAATCAGCGAGCTTTGCCAACTCCGCAATGAGGACGTAATTGCAGAGCAGCAGGCGCTCCGCATCCCGGAAGGCAAAACCGAAAACGCTCGTCGTATCGTGCCGGTGCATCGGCTTGGCTGGCCGATCGTTCAGCACCGGTTGGCAACATCATCTGACGGCTGGATTTTCTCGGGTCTGACACCGGCAGGACCAGACGGAAAGCGAAGCTGGATCGTGGTGAAGCGGTTCGCCACGTTCCGACAGAAGGTGCTCGGTTCGAGTAAAGAAGTCGATTTTCACAGCTTTAGGCGATGCTTCGCCACCTATCTTGAGCGTGCGTCCACCCACACACCGGCCGTAAACTCCAGCGTAATCGCCGAGCTTATGGGCCATTCAAAAGCGACGCTCGCCCTCGCGGTGTACTCTTCAGGGCTTGTCCCCTCTCAGCTTAGGACAGCGATCGACGCTCTGGATTACGTCATTGAGCCCGAGGTCGTAACGCACCTCGGCGACAAGCTTCGAGGTGCATGACCCCCTCGATCTCACGAAGCCATCTCTCCATCATGCTCAAGATGGTGTGCTGCTGAAGGCGCTGTGCCGATGTGGGGCGAGGCTGGCTCAGTTTCAGGTTTGAACGATCGGCGGCAGGTGCATCTGGACCACGGGGGCATCCTTCGGCTCCGTCGTGATCACACCGTTGTGAACCGGTAAGAGCAGCCGCCCAAGCGGGCTCCCAGCCGTCCGAAACGGTTTGAGCGCCGATCCACTCCCAGAGCAGCGCCAGCGCGACCCTGCGCCTCTCCTGAGCAACAGCTTCGCTATCTGTGTCGAGGGAACGGACGAAGTGGCTTTGCCCGATCAAGGTTTGGAGGTGAACCGGAACTCTGAGGCGGACGAACCAGCGCCCGCGACGGCATTGCAGGTACTCCGCACGGCGCACTGCGGACCTCACCCCCAATACGGCCACGGTGACACAGTGTCATCGTGCGAGCCGTTGGAAGCGAGAAAAAACCCAAGTCCAGCAATAGCTTAAACGGACTTGGCGGAGAGAGAGGGATTCGAACCCTCGATACGGTTGCCCGTATACACGCGTTCCAGGCGTGCGCCTTCAACCACTCGGCCACCTCTCCGGGCCAGACCGGCGGGGCGGCGGGGCGCCCGTGCCGGTCAGGTGCTGTGCTCTAGCGGGGCGCGGGCTGCGACGCAAGCGCGAGATCGTGCGAGAGCCCCCACGAAGCGGCGAATTCCTCGTTGGGCGGACACGGCGCCGCTGCAACCGGTGCAGGGTATCCGTCGTTTCGATCAACGGCCGGCGTGTGGGCGCTGGTCGGCCGGGATCGGCCGCCCGACAACAGGAGACCGCTCGTCCGACCGCGCCGCCTCCGGGCCGGCGTCCCGGACGGGCCCGACCGGCAAGGACAGGCGACGTGGGAAACGACACCGTGAAGGCCAAGGACGGTACCCAGCACGAGCGGCCCGTGATCCTGGTGGTGGAGGACGAGGCGCTGACGATCATGGATCTCAGCGACGTGTTGGACGCGGCCGGCTACGAGGCGCTGCAATCGGCCTCCGCCGAGCGCGCGCTCACCCTGCTCACCGGACGGACGGACATCGTGGCGCTGATCACGGATGTCGAGCTCTCCGGCAAGACGGACGGC
Organism: Methylobacterium currus; assembly: GCF_003058325.1. Lineage (NCBI taxonomy): Bacteria > Pseudomonadati > Pseudomonadota > Alphaproteobacteria > Hyphomicrobiales > Methylobacteriaceae > Methylobacterium > Methylobacterium currus. The sequence continues at coordinate 6,472,310 of NZ_CP028843.1, read as the reverse complement.
TTCGACCTCGCCCGCACCGCGGCGCAGATGCGGCCCGACCTGCCGATCGTCGTCGTGTCCGGGCGCAGCAAGCCCGATCCCGACCGGATGCCGGCCCATGCCCGCTTCGTCGCCCGTCCCTGCCGCGGCGACGACATCCTGGAAGTGCTCAGGACCTTGATGCAGGGCTAGGCGCGGGCGCGAGAGGCTCGTGCGGCTCCGGCTCGGCCAGCCACACCTCGACCGGGGCGCAGGCCGAGCCGAAATCGAGGATCAGGTTTCGCAGCCGGCGCGCGGGGCATCCGGGGGTGCCGGGCATCTCGACGAACTCACCGACGGCCCGCAGGACACCCTCGATCCTGCGTCGACCCAGGGTCAGACTGACGGGCGTCCCGCTGCAGGTGTCCACGCTATTGGCTCCCCTCACTGTCAACCGCTTAACGCGGGGCGGCGAGGGGTGGTCCATCGACGAGTCGATCAAGGTTACGGTCCGGTCACCGACGTGCACGAGCGACGGTTCCGCACTTTGGGGTTGAACGTGCCGTCGTGCGCGATTCCTCGGGATCCTCCGGCCTTGAGGGCGCGCAGCCGCATGGCGCCGGGTTCGGCCGGGCTGCGGGGAGGGGAGAGGCGGCGCTCGACGGCGTCGAGCCGGCGGCTCTGCACGGTCAGGAGAAGGCGCCAAGCCGCGATGCTGGCGCGCAGGTCCCGGGCGTCGCCGAGCGGATCCAGGGAATGATGGCCTGTCAGACGCTGAGTCGGCATGGCCGGCATCAGGGCCGGCCAGGTTTGACCAGTGGGAAAAACCCCGCCGCGCTGCCGGCGCAGTGGGGTCGGGTGTCGCGGAAATCTCGGGCGGATCAGCTGCCGGCGCGCTCGCGCAGGGCCGGGATGAACAGCTCCTGCCAGCCGGCGGGCTTGGTCTTCATGATGCCGGCCCGGTGCATGAAGGTGACGAACTCCATGATGCCGTGCGGCGTCGCCGAGAACTTGCTGTCGGGATCCTCCAGGATCTGGGCGACGTCCGACGGGCTCACCTTCACCTTCGAGGCGCGGGCGAAGATCTCGGCGGTCTCGGCCTTGTTGGTGACGATGAAGTCGCAGGCCTCGTCGAGGGCGGCCAGGAAGGCCTGGGTCATCTTCGGGTTGGCCTCGGTGAAGCGCTTGAGCGCGAACACCACGTCGAGGGTGATGTTGCCGAAGATCTGCGAGGCCTTGAGGATCGTGCGCACCTTCGGGTCGGCGCGCTCGACCCCGGTGAAGGGCGGCGAGGCGAAGTGGGCGACGATCTCGGTCTTGCCCGAGAGCAGGGCCGCGACCGCCTCCGGATGGGGAAGGCCGACGGTGCTCGCATCGAGCTTGGTGTAGTTCTCGGGCCCGAACTGCTTGGCCACCGCCATCTGCAGCACCACCGCGGCGAGCGAGGTCTTGATGCCCGGGATCGCGATCTTGTCCTTCGGGGTGAAATCGGCCAGCGACTTGAGCTCGGGCTTGTTGACGTTGAGGTCGAGGGCGGTCGCCGACATGCCCGAGACGCCGATCACCTCGGTCTTGGGGCTGCCGCGGCCCTTCGACCACAGGGCGAGGAAGCCCGGGGCGCCGGTGCCGGCGATGTCGAGGGAGCCGGCGATCATCGCGTCGTTGATGACGTTGCCGCCGTCGAGCGTCAGCCAGGTCACCTTGACGTCGCCGAGGCCCGCCTTGGCGGCCTGGGCCTCCAGGAACTTCTTCTCCTGCATCACGAAGAGCGGCAGGTAGAGGACGCCGTAGCCCTTGGAGATGCGAACCTCGGACACCTCGGCCCGGGCCGGGATCAGGCTCAGCGAGAGCGCCAGGGCGGCGCCGGCGGCGAGGCCGAGGAGCTTGCGTGCGAACATGGGGGGTTCCTCCCGGGTCGTCGTTCTTGCAGCGCGTACTTGCGATGCGTTCTTGCGGTGCGTTCTTGCGGGTCTTCTCTGCCCCCCGGACGGCGGCGGGTCCAGGGGGGACGAGGCTTGTTTGGGTTTTAGTGCTGCATGCCCCAGCGGCGGATCGTCTTCTTCTCGATGTTGGCGAAGATCACGTTCTCGACGAAGAGGCCGATCAGGATGACGGTGAACAGGCCGGCGAAGACGTTGGTGGTCTCGAGCGCGTTGCGGTTCTCGAAGATGTACCAGCCAAGGCCGCCCGAGCCCGAGGAGACGCCGAAGACCAGCTCCGCGGCGATCAGCGTGCGCCAGGCGAAGGCCCAGCCGACCTTGAGGCCGGTGAGGATCGAGGGGAAGGCCGCCGGGATCAGGATCGCCCGCACCAGGCTCAAGTTGCGCAGGCCGTAATTCAGGCCGACCATCCTGAGCGTGTTCGAGACCGAGCGGAAGCCCGCATGGGTGTTGAGCGCGATCGCCCACAGCACCGAGTGGACGAGGACGAAGACGACGCTGCCCTGGCCGAGGCCGAACCAGATGAGCGCCAGCGGCAAGAGCGCGATGGCCGGCAGCGGGTTGAACATCGCGGTCAGCGTCTCGAGCAGGTCGGTGCCGATCCGCGAGCCGATGGCGAGCGTGGTGAGCAAGGCGGCGAGCCCGATGCCGATGCCGTAGCCGATGGCCAGCGTCTGGAGCGAGACCAGCGCCTTGGTGGGGATCTCGCTGCTCAGGATCGCGGTGGCGAAGGCCTCGACCGTGGCGGAGAAGGTCGGGAACAGCAGCGGGTTGTCGAGCCAGCGGCCATAGGCTTCCCAGACCGCCGCCAGGACGGCGAGCACCACCACCTTGCGCAGCCAGCTCTGGCGATAGGCCAGTTCGGCGAAGGACAGGCGCTGCTCGACGCTGATCGCGCCGGCGGCGGAGGTCTCGCGGACGATCTCGGGCCGTGGGCTGAGCGGTGTGGTGAGGGGGGCGAGGGTGGCGGTCACGGCGTGTCTCCCGAAAATTCTCTCAGAAATTCTGGTTGTCAGGCGAACAGCATGTCGTTGATGCGGGTCTCGAGGGCGCCCTGCGCGGCGGTGCCGAGCTCGGAGGCCGGCAGGCTGTTGAGCTCCGCCTTGACCTGGCCCGGATGCGGCGAGAGCAACAGGATGCGGGTGCCGACCTTGATCGCCTCCTCGATCGAGTGGGTGACGAACAGGACCGTGAACCGGGTGTCGTCCCACAGGCGCAGCAACTCGTCCTGCATCTTGCGGCGGGTCAGCGCGTCGAGGGCCGCGAAAGGCTCGTCCATCAGCAGGATGTCGGGCTCCATCGCCATGCCGCGGGCGATTGCCACGCGCTGCTTCATGCCGCCCGACAGCATATGCGGGAAGGAATCGGCGAATTTCGCCAGGCCCACCTTCTCGATGTAGGCCATCGCCCGGTCCGCGGCTTCCGCCCCGGTGGCGCGGCCCGACGCGGTGAGCGCGAAGGCGACGTTCTGCTTCACCGTCTTCCAGGGCAGGAGCTGGTCGAATTCCTGGAACACCATCATGCGGTCGGGGCCGGGCTCGGTGACCTTGCGGCCCTTGAGCCTGATCTCGCCCTCGACCGGAGTCATGTAGCCGCCGATCGCCTTGAGCAGGGTGGACTTGCCGCAACCCGACGGCCCGAGCAGGATGTAGCGGTCACCCGGCATCACCTCGAAATCGACCCGGTAGGTCGCGGTGACCAGGTGATCGGTGGTCTTGTACTGGAGCGTGACGCCCTCGACCTGAAGCAGCGGCTCAGGGATGAGAGTCGGGCGTGCGTTCATGGTAGTCCTCCCCTTACGTCCGTCGTCAGGCCCGCTTGGCCGGGCGTTGGAGCGTGGGGTAGCCTGCGAACCTGTTGCCAACCTGACAGATAGTTCCGGCCGGAACTCGAAGAGGAATTTTCGTGCGCATCCTGCTCGTCGAGGACACGCGGGACGTCGGCGAGGCCATCGCGGTACGCCTGCGCGGCCTCGGCCACGCGGTCGACTGGGAGACCGACGGCGCGGCGGCGGACGCCCTGCTGGAGGTCCAGGCCTACGACCTCGTCATCCTCGACGTGAACCTGCCGGGGCTCGACGGCTTCGCGATCCTCAAGCGCCTGCGGGCGCGCCGCGGCCCGGTGCCGGTCCTGGTGCTCACCGCCCGCTCGGAGGTCGACGACCGGGTCGGCGCGCTCGATCTCGGCGCCGACGACTACCTTGTGAAGCCGTTCGACTTCCGCGAGCTGGAGGCCCGGGTGCGGGCGCTGCTCCGCCGCAACAGCGGGCATGCCGACAACGCGCTCACCCTCGGCAATCTGCGCCTCGACCGGGAGGCGCGCAGCGCCAGCGTGGCGGGCGAGGCCCTGGAGCTGACGCGTCGGGAATGGACCCTGATCGAGATCCTGGCGGCGCGGCCGGGCCGCATCTTCGCCAAGGGCGACTTGTTGGAGCGGGTCTTCGCCTTCGAGGAGGAATCGAGCGAGAACGCCGTCGAGCAGATCGTGGCGCGCCTGCGCCGCAAGCTCGCCGCCGCCGGCGCCCGGGCCGAGATCCGCACCCTGCGGGGGCTGGGCTATCAGGTCGTGTGCCCGGACTCATGATCTCCCGCAGCTCGTCCCTCTTCGCCCGCCTCGTCACGGTGCTGGCCCTGGTCCTGGCCGTCGGGGCGGGCCTGCTGCTTCTCGCCGCCTGGGCCTCGGCCCGGCTCGCGGCGGACGAGGCCTACGACCGGCTCCTCGTCGGCGCGGCGCTCCAGATCGCCGAGACCATCGCCAGCGACGGGCGCGCGATCTCGGTCGATCCGCCCTTCTCGGCCTTCGAGACGCTGGCGTTGAGCCCGCGCGACCGGATCTTCTACAAGGTGGTCGATCCCGCCGACCGCCTGCTCACCGGCGATGCCGACCTGGAAATCCCGGTCGATCGCGCGCGCCTCGCCGCCGGGCCGCTCCTCCTCGACGGGGAGCATCGCGGCCAGGCGGTGCGGGCGGTGGTGGCAGGCCGCTACGTGCCGGACGCGACGCAGGCCGGCTTCGCCGCCGTGGTGGTGGCCCAGACACGCGAGGCGCGCGGCACGCTCACCCGCGCGCTCACCGTGAAGGCGAGCCTGATGGTGCTGGCGATGAGCGCGCTGGCGCTCGGCGCCGTCGCGGTGGCGGTGCGGGGCGCCTTACGGCCGCTCGGCGCCATCGAGGGCGTGCTGGCGGCGCGCGGACCCAACGACCTCCAGCCGCTGGGTCTCGCCGCCCCGCAGGAGATCCACCTGCTCGTCGCCTCGATCGACCATTTCATGGGCCGGCTCTCGGGCCACGTCGCGGTGATGAAGCGCTTCATCGCGGATGCCGCGCACCAGATCCGCACGCCGCTGACGGCGCTCGCCGCCCAGCTCGACCTCCTGTCGCACGAGACCGACGAGGGCCGCCGGCGCGACCAGCTCGCCCGCATCCGCGCGCGCATGGCGGAACTCGGCCACCTGACCAACCAGCTCCTCAACCACGCCATGGTGATCCACCGTGCCCGCTCGGCGGCCTTCGATCCGGTCGACGTGGCGGGGCTCGCCCGCCGCACGCTGATCGATGCCGTGCAGGGCGCCGGCGACCGGGCCGTCGATATCGGCTACGAGGGGCCGGACGAGGCCGTGACCCTTCCGGGCGACGCCATCGCGCTGCGCGAGGCCCTGGCGAACCTGATCCACAACGCCCTCAAGCACGGTGCCAGAAGCCGGCTCACCGTCCGGGTCGGGCGCGAGCGCGGCCGGGTGGTGCTGGCGGTGGAGGATGACGGGCCGGGCATCCCGGCGAGCGAGTGGGCGCGGGTGCGCGAGCCGTTCCAGGCCGCCAGCGGCGGCACGGTCGGGTCCGGCCTCGGCCTGTCGATCGCCGCGGAGGTGGCGGCGGCACATGGCGGCGAGTTGCGCTTCGAGAGCCACTCCGAGAAGGGGTTCTGCGTGATCCTGTCCCTGCCGGACGGGGAGGGGCGGTCGTGAGCCGCCGCCTTGCCCTGCTCATGGCCCTCACGCTGGCGGGTCCGGTCGCCGCCGAGGAGGCGACCCGCTTCCCCGCCACCGAGCATGCGCGCACGACGCTCACGATCCGCTCCGCCGCCGACCTCGACGCCATGGCGCCGCTGATCCGCGACTACCAGCTGCTCTATCCGGACGTGACGGTGGTCTATCACGAATACATCACCGCCGACCTGTTCGGCGAGGTCGCGGCATCCTGCGCCGCGGGCCGGGCGGAGCGCGACCGTGAGGCGGACGTGGTGATCTCCTCCTCGGTCGATCACCTGATCAAGCTCGCCAATGACGGCTGCGCCCGGGCGCACCGCTCGATCGAGACCGGCCGCCAGCCCGACTGGGCCGCCTGGCGCGACGAGGTGTTCGGCTTCACCACCGAGCCGGCGGTGATCGCCTACCGGCCCGACCTCGTGCCCCGCGAGGACCTGCCGCGCAGCCGGGTCGAGCTGGTCGACCTGCTGCGGCGCAAGCCCGAGGCGTATGCCGGGCGGATCGGCTCCTACGACATCACCCTGTCGGGGATCGGCTACCTGTTCGCCGCCTACGACGCCCGCGCGGCCGCTACCTACGGGCGTCTCGTCGAGGCGTTCGGGCGGGCGAACCTCCAGGTGCGCTGCTGCACCAGCGACCTCATCGCCGATCTCGAGGCCGGGCGCATCGCCATCGGCTACAACCTGCTCGGCTCCTATGTCTACCGGGCGATGCGGCGGGGCGCCCGCCTCGGGCTGGTGGTGCCGCGGGATTATACCCTGGTCCTCGCCCGCGCGGCCCTGGTGCCGGTCACCGCCCGCGCGGTGGGCGACGCCTTCGCCTTCGTCGACTATCTCCTGTCCGAGCGCGGCCAGCGGGTGTCGCGCGAGGAAGCCTTCTTCTTCGACCGCGCCGGCCCGCTGCCGCCCGGGATCGACGGCCCGTCGAGCCTGTCCGCCGCCGGCGCCTTCCGGCCGATCACCGTCGGGCCGGTGCTGCTCGCCGTGCAGGACCGGGCCAAGCGCGCCCGCTTTCTCGCCGAGTGGCGCCAGTCGATCGGGGCGGAGGCGCAGAAGGCCGACGGCAACGCCCAGGCGGGCGGTCGGCGGGCGGAGGAGCCGTGACCCGCGGCAACTCCGCCGGCTCTCGGGCCGTTGTTCCCGCGGAGGTATGCATCGCGATGAAGGGATCCCCGTACAGCCTGTGGCTCTCCGCCGCCAACCGGGCCGCCGGCTTCTGGATGGGGCACGCCGCCAACGCGGTGCGGCGCCAGCAGCGCGCGGCCCTGGCCGAACTCGGCAAGGCCGCGGCACCGAAGCCGAAGGCGAAACGCCGGCGCCGGACCAAGCGTCGCGCGGCCTGAGGCGGAGCCCTTCGCGGCCGCCCCGAATCGGCTTACTGTCCTCACCCTTGAGTCGGCCCGCACGAGAACGGGCCGGCCATCGGAGGAGGCAGCCATGCAGGAGGCGGTTCGCATCACGGTGCGGCCCGACGGCCGCTACACGCTCTATCGCGGCGAGACCCCGCTCATCTTCGGCCTGACCCGCGAGATGGCGTTCAGCCTGGCCGAGAGCTGCGGCGTCGTCATCGAGCGCGCCTACAGCATCAACTAGCGGTCACGCCTCGCCGCTCGTGCCGAGGCGGGGCCAGACCAGGCCGGCGGCCAGGGAGGCCGCCGCACCGAAGCCGCACCCGACCACCTTGACCATCAGGTCGGCGATGCGGCCGTGCCGGGTCGGCTCGAGCAGCTGGAACGCCTCGAGGGCACCGGCCGCCATCACGGTCAGCACCAGCACCTGCCAGCGGTGGCGCGGATAGCCCAGCGCGAGCAGGAAGGCGAGCACCGCGAAGGCGCCGAACCGCTCGATCGAGACCGGCATGCCGCTGATCGGCCGGTACCCGATCGGCGCGATCGTCGACACCGCGATGGCGGCCAGGATCAGCCAGCCGAGATAACGCGACGCTCTGGACATGCGGGGGGGGATCCGTGCGGGCCACGCGGCCCGTGCTTGCGACATGACGCGAATGCCGGTGCCAGATCGCACCTTGCGCCGCAATCCTGATCCAAACGCTTTAAGCCATCGCCTGAAGGACGTGTGGCACCGTGGCATCGGTTCCATATCCGGCGCGCCAGCGCGACCGAGCGGACGACCGGTCCGGCCACGCGCCCGGGGGAGCGACGGCCCCCGCGATCAGTCCAGCGACGGCGCCACCAGCGCGCCCTCGGCGGCCCCGCTGCCTTGCGCGAACACCACCCGGCCCCCGTCGAGGCGGGCCCGCCCGCTCGCCACCAGGGCAAGCGCCGCGGGGTAGAGGCGGTGCTCCTGCACCAGCACCCGGGCGCTCAAGGATTCCTCGTCGTCCTCCGGCAGCACCGGCACGACGGCCTGGGCGACGATCGGGCCCGCATCGAGCTCCGGCACCACGAAATGCACCGTGCAGCCATGGACGCGCACCCCGGCGGCCAGTGCCTGGGCGTGGGTATGGATGCCGCGAAACAGCGGCAGCAGGGAGGGGTGGATGTTGAGCATCCGCCCGGCCCAGGCCTCGACGAACCAGGGCGTCAGCACCCGCATGAAGCCGGCGAGCACCAGGAACTCGACGCCGTGGCGGCGCAGGCCCTCGTCCAGCGCGCGCTCGAAGGAGGCCCGGTCCGGATGGGCGCGGTGATCGAAAGCCGCGGTGGGAAGCCCGGCTTCCGCCGCCCGGGCCAGGCCGGGCGCGTCCGGCCGGTTCGAGGCGACGAGCACGATCTCGGCCGGGTAGTCCGGCGCCTTCGCGGCTTCGAGCAGCGACACCATGTTGGAGCCGCGGCCCGAGATCAGGATCGCGACCTTGGCGCGGGCGCTCATAGGGCGAGCCGGCCCGAATAGGTGACCGGGCTCTCGCCCCGCGCCGTGATCTGCCCGAGGCGCATGGGCGCCTCGCCGGCCGCCTCGAGCGCCTGGGCCACCGCCTCCGCTTTGGCCGGATCGACCACCACCACCATGCCGATGCCGCAATTGAAGGTGCGCAGCATCTCGGCCTCGGCGACGTTGCCCTGGCGGGCGAGCCAGCCGAAGACCGGCGGCACCGTCACCGCGTCGAGGTCCAGCGCGATGCCGACGCCGTCGGGCAGCACGCGGGGCAGGTTGTCGGGAAAACCGCCGCCGGTGATGTGGGCGAGCGCCTTGACGGCGCCGTGGCCGGTCGCCTTCAGGGCCGCCAGCAGCGGCTTGACGTAGATGCGGGTCGGCTCCAGCAGCGCCTCGCCGAGGCTCACGCCCGGCGCGAAGGGCGCCGGGGCGTCGTAGCCGAGGCCGGAGGCCGCCACGATCCGGCGCACCAGCGAGAACCCGTTCGAATGCACCCCCGACGAGGGGAGGCCCAGCACCACGTCGCCGGGCGCGATGCCGGCGACCGGCAGGAGCGCGCCGCGCTCCGCCGCACCCACGGCGAAGCCCGCGAGGTCGTAATCGGACCCGTCATAGAGGCCCGGCATCTCGGCGGTCTCACCGCCGATCAGCGCGCAGCCGGCCTGGCGGCAGCCCTCGGCGATGCCCTTCACGATGTCGGCGCCGATTCCCGGCACCAATTTGCCGGTGGCGTAGTAGTCGAGGAAGAACAGGGGCTCGGCGCCCTGCACGATGATGTCGTTGACGCACATCGCCACGAGGTCGATGCCGATCGTGGCGTGGCGCCCGGTCTCGATCGCGATCTTGACCTTGGTGCCGACGCCGTCATTGGCCGCCACCAGGATCGGATCCTTGAAGCCGGCCGCCTTCAGGTCGAACAACCCGCCGAAGCCGCCGATCTCCGCATCGGCCCCCGGCCGGCGGGTCGCCCGCACCAGGGGCTTGATCGCCTCGACCATGGCGTTGCCGGCATCGATGTCGACGCCCGCCCCCGCGTAGGTCATCCCGTTCTGGCGCTCGCCCGTCGTCATCCCTCGACCCTTCGCCTCGATCCTTCACCGGTTGCGACCGCTCTTAGCCGCTCTTGTGCGTGATCGCGAGTCTTGCCCGCGGCCGCGAGTCGGGGCAGCCCAAGACGTCATGACGCTGCCGAAGACTCTGCCTCGATCGCTGCCGAACCTGATCACCGCCGCGCGCCTCGCCGTGGTGCCGGTCGTCGTCTGGGCGATCGTCCGCGAGGCCTGGGGGACCGCCTTCCTGGTCTTCGCCCTCGCCGGGCTCTCCGACGGGATCGACGGGTTCCTCGCCCGCCGCTACGGCTTGACGAGCCGGCTGGGCGCGATCCTCGATCCGCTCGCCGACAAGGCCCTGATGCTTGCCGTGCTGGTCAGCCTGACGCTCGCCGGCCTCGTGCCGGCCTGGTTTCCGGCCGTGCTGATCGCCCGCGACAGCCTGGTGGTGCTGGCTGCCGGCCTCGCCCGCCTCGCCGGCCGCCCGCTGGAGACGCCGCCGCTCCTCGTCGGCAAGCTCAACACCGCCTGCCAGATCGCCTTCCTGGCCTGGCTCCTCGGTGGCCGGGCGCTCGGGATCGCGGCCGCGGGGGCGGAGGCTTGGGCGATGCCGGCGCTCGCCGGGCTGTCGGTCGCCTCGGCGGTGGGGCAGGGCGTCGTGGCGTGGCGGGCCAGTGCCTCTCGATAAACATCGATGAACCATCCGGCTTGACCCTGCGGCGCCGCCCTTCCATCTCGGTCCGGCCGGGGCGCGACGGATTCGCGTTGAGTGACGGGGCCGTCGAGCATGCCGATCCAACGCCGGGCCGCCATCACCCTGGCCGTCCTCGCCCTGCTGGTCGTCCTGCTCTACCAGCTGCGCGACGTGCTGCTGCCCTTCGTGGCCGGCGCGGCGCTCGCCTACGCCCTCGATCCCGTCGCCGACCGGCTGGAGCGGCTCGGGGTCGGGCGGCTCGCCGCGACGCTGATCATCCTGGCGGTCTTCCTGTTCGGGCTGATCCTGGCCCTGATCCTGGTGGTGCCGCTCGCCGCCAACCAGGTCGCGGCCCTGGTCGCCTCGCTGCCGGCGATGATCGCCAAGCTCCAGGCGATCATCGCCGAGCGGGCCGGGCCCCTGATCGAGCGGGCCGGGGGCCACGGCGCCGTGCAGGAGCTGCAATCCTCCGTCGGCAACCTGATGGGCCAGGCGGTGGCCTGGATCCTCGGCTTCCTGCGCTCGCTGTGGTCGGGCAGCCAGGCGGTCGTCGGCATCGTCTCGCTGCTGGTGGTGACGCCGGTCGTCGCGTTCTACCTCCTGGTCGACTGGGACCGGATGATCGCGACGCTCGACCGCTGGGTCCCGCCGCGCCACCGCCCGACGGCCCGGATGCTCGCCCGCGACATCGACGCGGCGATCACCGCCTTCATCCGCGGCCAGAGCCTGGTCTGCCTGATCCTCGGCACGTTCTACGCGCTCGGCCTGTGGCTGATCGGGCTGAATTTCGGCGTGCTGATCGGCCTGATGGCAGGATTCCTGACCTTCATTCCGTATGTCGGCTCGCTCACCGGGTTCCTGCTCTCCACCGGCGTCGCCCTGGTGCAGTTCTGGCCCGACTGGGTCTCGGTCCTGCTGACGGTCGGGGTGTTCCTGGTCGGGCAGTTTCTCGAGGGCAACGTGCTCCAGCCCAAGCTCGTCGGCGATGCCGTGCGGCTGCACCCGGTCTGGCTGATGTTCGCGCTGCTCGCCTTCGGCTCGCTGTTCGGCTTCCTCGGCCTGCTGCTGGCGGTGCCGGTGGCGGCGGCCCTCGGGGTCGTCGCCCGCTTCGGGGTGACCCGCTACCTGGAGAGCCGGCTCTACCACGACGGCACGCCGATCCTCACGGCCGACGCCTCGGTGGCGAAGCCGGCCCCGCCCGCCATATCGAAGCCCTGAAACCCGTCCAACATCCCCAAGACCGCGAAGAATCCCGACTCCGCATGCCCGACCAGCCGCGCCAGCTCGCCCTCGACCTGCCCGTCGCTCCCCGCTTCGGGTCCGAGGACTTCCTGGTCAGCCCGTCCAACGAGGGGGCCTATGCCCGCATCGAGGCATGGCCCGACTGGCCGGACCGCGTCCTCGTGCTCACCGGCCCTCCGGGCAGCGGCAAGAGCCACCTCGCGGCGATCTTCGCCGAGCGCTCGGGCGCGCTGACCGTGCCGGTCTCCGCCGTGACGGCCGAGGCCGTGCCGGAACTCAGCATGGCCGAGGCCCTGGTGATCGAGGATGCCGACCGGGGGGAGGGCCGCGACGAGGCCGCCTTGTTCCACCTCCTCAACCTCGCCCGCGAGCGGAGCCTGAGCGTGGTGGTGACCGGCTCAAGCCCGGTCGAGGCCTGGGGCATCGCGACTCCCGACCTGCGCTCGCGCCTTCGCCTGTCGCCCGGCGTCAGTCTGGCGCCGCCGGACGAGGCCCTGCTCAAGGTCGTGCTGGTGAAGCTCTTCCTCGACCGCCAGCTCGTCGTCGATACCAGCGTGGTCGACGCGCTGGCCCTGCGCCTCGACCGGTCGCTGGCCCGCGCCCGCGACGTGGTCGCGGCCCTCGACCGGGAGGGGTTGAGCCGGCGCCGGCGCATCACCCGGCCGCTCGCGCTCGCCACCCTGGCGGCCCTGGAAGGAGCCGGCGAGGCAGGCGACGAGCCCGACGAGGAGTGAGGCCCGGGAGCCACGCACAAGCCCGAACGGATATTCTCCCGCTCCGTTCATGCAAACGTCAAAGTGTCCTGTCACCGGGGAAGGCTGGAAGCCGCGCCCCGGCATCGATCCAAGGAGGAGCCATCGTGTCGGACACCGCTACCGGAGCCAGCGCTATCCCGGTCCTCGACGAGACCGAGGCGACGCCTGAGAAGGTGGGGGCCGCCCGGCGCGACGAGGCGGACATCCTCGCCGAGGCCAAGGTCGATCCCGAGACCCGGCGCCCCGCCGGCGAGGCCGGGGCGGCGCAGGGGGGCGCCCAGGATGCCGCCCGCCAGGCCAAGGCCGAGGCGATCGCGGCCGGCCGTGCCCTGCGCCACGAGCCCGGCCGCTACGTCAACCGAGAATTGTCCTGGCTCCAGTTCAACCGCCGGGTGCTGGAGGAGGCCTCGAATACCGGCCATCCGCTACTCGAGCAGCTGCGCTTCCTGTCGATCTCGGCCAACAACCTCGACGAGTTCTTCATGGTGCGGGTCGCCGGCCTGCACGACCAGGTCCGGGCCGGGCTGACCGCACCCTCCGCCGACGGCCTGTCGCCGGCCGAGCAGCTCGCCCGGATCGATGCGGAGGTCACGACGCTGGCCCGCGACCAGCAGCGGCGCTGGAGCGAGCTGCGCGAGGACCTGCACGCCACCGGGATCGACCTCGTCGAGGCGCTGGACCTCTCGGCGGAGGAGGCGGCCTGGCTCGAGGATTACTTCCTCCAGCACATCTTCCCGGTGCTGACGCCGCTCGCCATCGACCCGGCGCATCCGTTCCCGTTCATCCCGAATCTCGGCTCGACCATCGCGCTCACCCTAGTGCGCCCGCGCGACGCCCGGGTGCTGCGGGCGCTGATCCGCCTGCCCTCGATCATCGACCGCTTCGTGCGCCTGCCCGATCCCGGCAATAGCGGCACCGCCCGGTTCATCGCCATCGAGCAGGTGATCGTGCTGTTCACCAGCCGCCTCTTCCCGGGCTACCTGGTCAAGGGCCAGGGCGGCTTCCGGGTGGTGCGCGATTCCGACCTCGAGATCGAGGAGGAGGCCGAGGACCTGGTGCGTCACTTCGAGACGGCGCTGAAGCAGCGCCGCCGCGGCGTGGTGATCCGCCTCGAGGTCGTCGCCACCATGCCGGAGGACCTGCGCACCTTCGTGGCCGACGAGCTGGAGATTTCCTCCGACGCCGTCTTCGTGGTCGAGGGGATGCTGGCCCTCAACGAATTGTCGCAGATCGTCGGGATCGACCGGCCGGACCTGAAGTTCAAGTCCTACAACCCGCGCTTCCCGGAGCGCATCCGCGAGAGCGGCGGCGATTGCTTCGCGGCGATCCGCCAGAAGGACTTCATCGTCCACCACCCCTACGAGTCGTTCGACTCGGTGGTGCAGTTCCTGTCGCAGGCCGCCCGCGACCCGAACGTGGTGGCGATCAAGCAGACGCTCTACCGCACCTCGTCGAACTCCCCCATCGTCGCGGCGCTGGCCGAGGCGGCGGAAGCCGGCAAGTCGGTGACGGCGCTCGTCGAATTGAAGGCGCGGTTCGACGAGGAGGCCAACATCCGCTGGGCCCGCAACCTCGAGAAGGCCGGCGCGCAGGTGGTGTTCGGCTTCATCGAATTGAAGACCCACGCCAAGCTCTCGATGGTGGTGCGCCGCGAGGGCGACCGCCTGGTGAGCTACTGCCATGTCGGCACCGGCAACTACCACCCGATCACCGCGCGGATCTACACCGACCTGTCGTTCTTCACCGCCGACCCGGTGATCGGGCGCGACGTGTCGCGGATCTTCAACTTCATCACCGGCTATGCGGAGCCGGCGGAGCTGGAGCGGATGGCGGTCTCGCCGCTGACCCTGAAGGCGCGCCTCCTGGAGCACATCGCCGAGGAGATCGCCCACGCGAAGGCCGGGCGGCCGGCGGCGATCTGGATCAAGTGCAACTCGCTGGTCGATACCCAGATCATCGACGCGCTCTATGACGCCAGCGAGGCCGGCGTCGCGATCGACTGCGTGGTGCGCGGCATCTGCTGCCTGAGGCCCGGGGTGCCGGGCCTGTCGGAGAACATCCGGGTCAAGTCGATCGTCGGGCGTTTCCTGGAGCACGGCCGCGTCTACGCCTTCGGCAACGGCGTCGGGCTGCCCCACCCCAAGGCGCGGGTCTACATCTCGTCGGCGGACCTGATGAGCCGCAACCTCGATCGCAGGGTGGAGGCGATGCTGCCGATCCTCAACCCGACCGTGCACCAGCAGGTGCTCGACCAGATCATGATGGCGAATCTCCTCGACAACCAGCAGAGCTGGCGTGTACTGGCGTCCGGTGCGAGCGAGCGGATCGAACCCGCCGAGGGCGAGGAACCCTTCAACGCGCACAAGTATTTCATGACCAACCCGAGCCTGTCCGGCCGCGGGAAGGCATCGAAGAAGTCGAGTCCGCGCGCGCTCAGCCGGCGCGCCCAGCGCGCCTGACGCAGCGTTCCGGGTCGGTCCTGAGGACGCGGCGCCAAGCGGCGTTCCCGTCATGAGGACCTGGATGGGCCTGGATCGTACCGCCCTCAACGAAGCCGCGCTCGCCCGCATCGAGCCCGGCGCTCCCGTCGCCATCATCGATATCGGCTCGAACTCCGTCCGGCTGGTCGCGTATTCGGGCATCAGCCGGGCGCCCACGCCGCTCTACAACGAGAAGGTCCTGTGCGGCCTCGGCCGCAACGTGCTGACCACCGGGCGCCTCAACGAGGAGGCGGTGCGCCGCGCCCTCCAGGCGCTGGCCCGGTTCCGGGTCCTGTGCGAGACCATGCATGTCGGCCAGGTCTTCGTGCTGGCCACCGCCGCCGCCCGCGACGCCGAGAACGGCCCGGCCTTCCTCGAAGCCGCGCAAGAGGCTTGCGGCCACCCGATCGAGCTGCTCTCCGGCCGGCGCGAGGCGGAGCTCTCGGCCTACGGCGTCATCTCGGGCTTCCACGCGCCGGACGGCGTGGTGGGCGACCTCGGCGGCGGCAGCCTGGAGCTCGTCGACCTGCGCGGCTCGTCCGTCGGCAGCGGCGTGACCATGCCGCTCGGCGGCCTCGCGCTCCAGGATCTCAGCGGCGGCTCGCTCAAGAAGGCCCGCAAGATCGCGGCCGAAGCGCTCAAGAAGGCGGGCCCGCAGCTCGACACGCTGAAAGGGCGCACCTTCTACGCCGTCGGCGGCACCTGGCGGGCGCTCGCCCGCCTGCACCAGGCGGCGCGGGACTACCGCCTGCACGTGATGCACGGCTACGCGATCGAGCCGAACGACGAATTGTCCTTCCTCCAGGTCGTCGAGCAATCCGACGCCGCCACCCTCGCCGCCGTCGAGAGCGTGTCCGAGGCGCGGCGCCCCCTCCTCGCCTACGGGGCGGTGGTGCTCGAGGAGCTGATCCGCTCCGGGCGCCCGCGGGAGATCGCGATCTCGGCCACCGGCGTGCGCGAGGGCCTGCTCTACGAGAAGCTCGACGACGCCGCGCGCGCCCGCGACCCGCTGCTCCTGGCGGCGGCCGAGCTCAACCGCCTGCGCTGCCGCAGCCCCGGCCACGGCCCCGAATTGCAGGCCTGGACCGACGCCTTCATGGCAAGCCTGTCGACGCCCGAGACCGCCGACGAGCGGCGCCTGCGCCACGCCGCCTGCCTGCTCGCCGACGTCAACTGGCGCACCCATCCGGATTACCGGGGCGAGCAGAGCCTCAACGTCATCGCCCACGCCTCCTTCGTCGCCATCGACCATCCGGGCCGTGCCTAT
The DNA here is from genome assembly GCF_003058325.1 of Methylobacterium currus. Lineage (NCBI taxonomy): Bacteria > Pseudomonadati > Pseudomonadota > Alphaproteobacteria > Hyphomicrobiales > Methylobacteriaceae > Methylobacterium > Methylobacterium currus. The sequence goes on along the minus strand of NZ_CP028843.1, from coordinate 6,456,105 downwards.
CTCGCCGTCGCGGTGTTCTTCCGCCACGAGGGCGTCGCCCCCGAGAAGGCGAGCCCGCTCCTGCGCCAGCTCGCCGGCCCGCGCCTGTTCGAGCAGGCGCGCCTGCTCGGCGCGCTCCTGCGCGTGGCCTTCCCGGTCTCGGTGGCGATGGAGGGCATCCTGCCGCGCACGCCGCTGGCGATGCGCGACGGCGCCATCGTCCTCACCCTGCCGCCGGAGTTGCGCGACCTCGCCAGCGACCGCCTGTCGAACCGCCTGCGCGGGCTCGGCCGGCTGCTCGGGGCGGAGGCGCGGATCGAGATCGGGGCGTGAGGGAGACGGCCGCCGCAGGGACGATCGGCGGCGTCCATGACAATCTGGGCGGGCGCCGCGCCGTGGTGCGGGCTCGCCTCTGGCGCCGTCCTGCTCAGGCCTTGGCCGGTCCCGCCTCGGCGAGGTAGGCCCACGCAGCCGCTTCGTCGGACAGGTCGAACGTCTTCGTGTCCACCGGCAGGACCGTCCCGGACAGGGTGATCATCGCCCGGGCGAAGGCCGGTGCGCCGACCACCACGTAGTTCCGGATATGCGCGACCGAGCGGGCCATGACCGAGGTGGCGTAGCCGTCGAACCGCGCGCCGAGATCCGAGCCCTCGTAGTTCGACATGATCAGCAGCATGTCGATCTTGCCATGCGCGTTCATGGCCGCGTCGGTGATCGAGGACATCCATTCGATGTCCGGCTTGGTGATCCGGTCCCTGACCTCGAAGGCGACGAGGTCGGGCCGGGGCGTCTCGCGCTGGATGACCGAACCGTCGGGGCTTGCGTTCATGACGACCTCGCAACGCCGCGCCCGTTACTCGTCTCGAAAGCTGCGGCTCGTTGCGGGAGAACGGGGCTTGGGCGGTTTCGATCCCGCGACCTGCGGTCCCGCTGTCCGGAGACGGCCGCTCAGAGGCTCGGCGAGTGCCGGCCCGGCCCGCCGGACAGCCGCGCGTCGAACACGGCGCTCGCGGAGCGCACTAGGCCGCGCATGTCCTCCGGCACGGTGATGCGGTGGCCGGCCCGCCGCACCACGCCGAGGCGCTCCATCTCGGCGAGCGCCGCCAGCTCGCTCGCGAACACGGAGGAGGCCGCGACGCCGTGCCGGGCGCAGACCGCGTCGAGATCGACCGCGAGGTCGCACATCAGCCGCTCGATCACCTCCCGGCGCAGGCGGTCCTCCGGCGTCGGCACGAGGCCCCGGGCGGTGGCGAGGCGGCCCTGCCGCAGGGCGTCGCCATAGGCGGCGATGTCGAGGGTGTTCTGGGCGTAGCCGCCGGGCAGGCTCGAGATGGCGGAGGCCCCGAAGCCGATCAGCGTCTCGGCGGCATCCGTCGTATAACCCTGGAAGTTGCGGAAGAGCCGCCCCTCCGCCATGGCGCGGGCGAGGGGGTCGTCGGGCTGCGCGAAATGGTCGAGCCCGACGCGGAGATACCCGGCGCGGACGAGCCGCGCGGCGGCCGCCTCGAATTGCGCGTGGCGCTCGCGGGGGCCGGGCAGGGCCGCCTCCGGCAGGGCGCGCTGGTGCGGCTTCATCCAGGGCACGTGGCCGTAGCCGAACACCGCGACCCGGTCCGGGGCGAGGTCGAGGGCGTGGTCCAAAGTCGCGATCACGTTGTCCACGCTCTGGTGCGGCAACCCCACCATCACGTCGATATTCACCGCTTCGATGCCGACATGGCGCAGCCACGCCACGGCCCGCGCGGTCTCCTCCACCGATTGGACACGGCGGATCGCGCGCTGGACCTGAGGATCGAGGCTCTGCACGCCCAGGCTCGCCCGGGTGACGCCGATGGCGGCCAGGGTCTCGACATCGGCCGGCGTCAGGGTGCGGGGATCGATCTCGACCGCGATCTCGATGTCGCGCGCGAACCTGAAGCCCTCGCGCAGGCGCGCCCCGATGCGGCGCATGTCCGAGCCGCGCAAGCTGGTCGGGGTGCCGCCGCCCCAGTGCAGGTGGCGCAGGGTCGGCCGGCCGGCGACACGGCCCGCGACGAGGTCGATCTCGCGCTCGAGCGCGGCGACGTAGGACTCGATCGGCGCGTAGCGGCGCGCGACCTTGGTGTGGCAGCCGCAATAGAGGCACAGCTCGGCGCAGAACGGCACGTGGAGATAGGCCGAGACCGCCTCGCCCTCGCCGATTCCCGAGAGCCAGCCGGCGACCTCCTGCGGGCCGACCTCGGCGGTGAAATGCGGAGCGGTGGGATAGCTGGTGTAGCGCGGCACGCGCTCGCCGCCGAGGCGGTCGATCAGGTCGGGAGAGATCATGGATCGGGGGTTTCTGGGAGAGGGGTTTAGGGGGGCTTTCCGGCGCCAAGCCTCGCGGGCCGCCCGGCCCCCCGCCTTGCGCTGGATCAATCGGCCGGTGCCGGGCCGGCCACCTCACGGTCATCGCCGGCCGGCTCCGGGGGGATTGACGCAGATCAAGGCTCCGCCGCCGGCCGCGTGGACAAACGGGTCGTCCCGCATCACCGCGTGGAGCGAACCGATTCAGCCATGCCCGCCACAACCGCACCCAAATACATGACCGAGGGAGAGGCGGGCCTGTGCGCCGTTCTCGGCCTCGGCGCCCTCCTGTGCCTGATCGCCTCGGCCAAGGCGGTCGATCCCGCCTTCGGGCTGCATACCGGCCTCTTCTCGCTCGCGGCCGTCGCCGGGGTCGTCGCGATCCTGCGCCGCTACGCCGCCCGCGACCCCGAGCCGATCCCGCAGGAGATCGGGGGGAAGCCGAACTACAATTTCGGGCCCGTCAAGTTCGCGGCGATCGCCTCGATGGGATGGGGCATCGCCGGGTTCCTGGTCGGCTGCATCATCGCCTTCCAGCTCTGGGCGCCCTCGCTCAATCTCGGGCTCGAATACACCACCTTCGGGCGCCTGCGCCCGCTGCACACCTCGGCGGTGATCTTCGCCTTCGGCGGCAACGTGCTGATCGCGACCTCGCTCTACGTGGTGCAGCGGACCTGCCGGGCGCGCCTCGCGGGCGACCTCGCGCCGTGGTTCGTGGTGCTCGGCTACAACCTGTTCATCGTCATCGCCGGCACCGGCTACCTGATGGGGGTCACCCAGTCGAAGGAATATGCCGAGCCCGAATGGTACGCCGACCTCTGGCTCACGATCGTCTGGGTCGTCTACCTGGTGGTTTTCCTTGCCACCCTCGCCAAACGGCGCGAGCCGCACATCTTCGTGGCGAACTGGTTCTACCTCGCCTTCATCGTCACCATCGCGATGCTGCACATCGTGAACAACCTCAGCATCCCGGTGACGGTGTTCGGCTCGAAATCCTACCCGGTCTTCTCCGGCGTGCAGGATGCGCTCGTCCAGTGGTGGTACGGCCACAATGCCGTCGGCTTCTTTCTCACCGCCGGCTTCCTCGCGATCATGTACTACTTTGTCCCGAAGCGGGCGGAGCGGCCGATCTATTCCTACCGGCTGTCGATCATCCACTTCTGGGCCCTGATCTTCATGTATATCTGGGCCGGTCCGCACCACCTGCACTACACGGCGTTGCCGGACTGGGCCCAGACGCTCGGCATGACCTTCTCGATCATGCTGTGGATGCCGTCCTGGGGCGGCATGATCAACGGCCTGATGACGCTCTCGGGCGCCTGGGACCGCTTACGCACCGATCCGATCCTGCGCCTGATGGTCGTCTCCCTCGCCTTCTACGGCATGGCGACCTTCGAGGGGCCGATGATGTCGATCAAGGCGGTCAACGCGCTCAGCCACTACACCGACTGGACCATCGGCCACGTCCATTCCGGGGCGCTCGGCTGGGTCGCCTACGTGTCGTTCGGCGCCCTCTACTGCCTGGTGCCGTGGCTGTGGAACCGCCGCGAGGTCTATTCCCTGCGGCTCGTCGAGTGGCACTTCTGGGTCTCGACGCTCGGCATCGTCCTCTACATCACGGCGATGTGGGTCGCCGGAATCATGCAGGGCCTGATGTGGCGGGCCTATAACGACTTCGGCTTCCTCGAATATTCCTTCGTCGAGACCGTCGAGGCGATGCAGCCCTACTACCTGGTGCGGGCTCTGGGCGGCGTCCTGTTCCTGATCGGCGCGCTCATCATGGCCTACAACCTCGCCATGACGATCCTGGGCCGCGAGGCGGGCGTGCCGAATCCGGCCAAGCCCGAGCCCGCCGCCGACGGCGCCCTGGTCCCGGCCGAGTAACCCTCCCGGCCCGCCGGCAAGGCGGGCCCATCCCCGAAAGTCCCCAGCGAAAGCACCCGGCCATGGCCATCGCCCAGCCCGGCCTCTGGAAGAGGCATGAATTCTTCGAGCGGAACTCGATCCTCCTGCTTATCGGCATCCTGATCGTGGTCGCCATCGGCGGCCTGATCGAGATCGTCCCGCTCTTCTACCTGAAGAGCACCATCGAGGCGGCGGAGGGCGTGCGGCCCTACACGCCGCTGGAACTCGCCGGCCGCAACATCTACGTGCGCGAGGGCTGCTACCTCTGCCACAGCCAGATGGTGCGCCCGATGCGCGACGAGGTCGAGCGCTACGGCCATTTCTCGCTCGCCGCCGAGTCGATGTACGACCACCCGTTCCAGTGGGGCTCGAAGCGCACCGGGCCCGACCTCGCCCGGGTCGGCGCGAAGTATTCCGATGCCTGGCACCGCGAGCACCTGAAGGACCCGCGCGCGGTCGTCCCCGGCTCGATCATGCCGGCCTACGCCTTCCTCGACCGGCCGCTCGACGCGGAATCCGTCGCCGACGACCTGAGGGCGAACGCCAGGCTCGGCGTGCCCTACAGCCCGGACATGATCCTGCGGGCGCAAGGCGACCTTAACGCCCAGCTCGATCCCGACGGCGCGGATGCGACGTTCCCGCAGCGCTATCCCGGCGCCGTCCTGCACGCCCCCGGCGAGCGCGGCCGCGCCACCGAGCTCGACGCCCTCGTGGCCTACCTCCAGGTGCTCGGCACGATGGTCGATTTCAAGATCTACGACGATCAGAAGAACCTGAGGTAATTGTCGTGACCTACGATCTCGCCTCCCGCTTCGCTCAGACGAGCGGCCTTCTCTACTTCGTGGCGTTGTTTGCCGGAGCCACGCTCTACGCGCTCTGGCCGCGCAACCAGGGCCGGTTCGACGCCGCCGCCCGCCTGCCCCTCGACGAGGAGTGAGCCTCGTGACCGACCTCAAATCCGCCACCCCCGCCACCACCGGCCCGGACGCCACCGGGCAAGAGACCACAGGCCACGAGTGGGACGGCATCGCCGAGTACAACAACCCGCTGCCGCGCTGGTGGCTCACCTCGCTCTACGCCACCATCGTGTGGGCCTTCGGCTACTGGATCGCCTATCCGGCCTGGCCGCTCGTCTCGGACCACACCCGCGGCCTGCTGGGTTACTCGACCCGCGCGGCGGTGCTGGCCGACGTCGCGGCGACGAAGGCGGCGCGCGCGGCGTTGGGCCAGGAGAAGCTCGCCTCGGCGGATCTCGCCCAGATCGCCGCCGACCCGACGCTGATGCCGCTGGCGCTCGCCACCGGCAAGGCCGCCTTCGGCGACAACTGCGCCGCCTGCCACGGCACCGCGGCAACAGGCCGGACCGGCTACCCGAACCTCCAGGACGACGACTGGCTCTGGGGCGGGAGCCTCGACGCCATCGCCCGGACGATCCGGGTCGGCATCCGCTCCGGCCACGCCGACACCCGCGCGGGCGAGATGCCGGCCTTCGGGCGCGACGGCATCCTCAAGCGCGACGAGGTCGAGACGGTCGCCAACTACGTCCTGTCCCTGTCCGGCAAGGCCTTCGCGCCGGCCCTGAGCCTGGAGAAGGGCGCGGAGATCTTCGCCCAGACCTGCGCCGCCTGCCACGGCGAGCAGGGCAAGGGGAATCCGGAGATGGGTGCCCCGAACCTCACCGACGCGGTCTGGCTCTACGGCTCCGCGCCGCAGGAGGTGGCGGCGACGATCCAGGGCGGGCGCAAGGGCGTGATGCCGACCTGGGAGGGCCGGCTCGACGCCGCGACCATCAAGTCGCTGGCGGTCTACATTCACGGGCTCGGGGGTGGGAAGTAGCGGGCGGCACGCCCTCTCACGACCACGGTCGCGCAGCGAAGTCGTGACACCAGCGGTCGCTGAGAACGACCGTTGGGCTCCGTTCCCGGATGTCCGCGAAGCGCGATGCAGCGACGCCGGCGCTCCGTCGCCGGCCCGGGCGGAGCCAGCGCCCGGCCTGCGCTTGCCGGCGATGCGATAGCCATCAAAACGACAATTCGTCCTATAAGCGTACCGTCTTCACAAATGATCGGAAATTTCTTCAAGATCATGCTACCGTTACGACTGCCGTGATGCGGCGGTATGTCCTTGATCTTGCCGGTGCTGCAACGCGCGGAGGTCCGTCATGCGGTATATCCTGGTCGCTCTCGGTCTCGTCACGGGCGTACTCGCCTACCTGCCGACGGAGGCGAATGCCGTCGTCTGTGCGCGCGGCATCTACCGGGCGGGCTGCGTCGGCCCGCGCGGTGCGGTCGGTGTCCGACGGGGATATTACGGTCCGCGTGCGGTAGGGGTCGTTCGGCGCGGATATTACGGCCCGCGAGCGATCGGCGTCCGGCGCTACCGCCGCTGGTAGGCCCGTCCCTGCCGCCGCAAGCCTCGGCATCATCGTTCACGCCGTGATGCGTGATTGCCTCGCGCAAGTCTCCGCATGAGCCAGTTCATGAGACAAGCTTCGGGCGCGGCGAATTCGGCTTGAGATTTTGCGCGCAATACAGCAAATTTGACATATCTCAAGCGGACATGTCCGTCTTCGTGCTTTCTTCGCCCGCTCAAGGGGCTGGTGCCATGCTCCCGGCGCAATCCCGATTGCTGCCGCCGAGGCAGATGGGCGGCCGCCGATGATGGCCCCTTAGCCGAAAGCGCGACGGGTCCGAGGTTTCCGAAGGCTCGACATGGGCCCGTCGCCCGCAGGGGCCCGTCGCTCGCAGGAGGCGATCCATGGAAGTGACCAGACGGATCTTCGCCGCGGGCGCTGCCACGATCCCGTTCGTCGGTCCTGCGACGCCCGCCGCCGACGCCCAGACCGTCGCTCAGGACGCGCCCGTCATCGGCAATCAGGGGGTGGCGGACCCGCTCGAGATGGCGGTGGGCGCCTACATCTATGGGTATCCGCTCGTCACCATGGAGATGACCCGGCGCGTTCTCACCAACGTCGCCGCACCAGAAGGCGCCAGGGGTGCGCCGATGGGCCAGATCAGCAATGTGCGTCGTTACCCCGATGCGACGTTCCGGGCCGTCACCGCACCCAACGCCGACACGCTCTACTCGCTCGCCTTCGTCGATGTCGGCCGAGAACCCTACCTCTTCGGCATCCCGGAGATGGACGGGCGCTACTTCCTCATGCCCATGCTCAGTGCCTGGACGAACATCTTCGCGGTTCCGGGCAAGCGCACGACCGGGACGGGGCCGCAGACCTATCTCATCGTCGGGCCCGGCTGGAGCGGCAGCGTACCGCCCGGCGCCACGTTGATCCAGGCGCCCACCAGCCTGATCTGGATCCTCGGTCGGACCTATTGCACGGGCACACCCGACGATTACGCGGCCGTCCACGCACTTCAGGACCGGTACCGGCTCATCCCGGCGAGCGCGGCCGGCAGACCCTCCACGCCGCCGGCCGGCCGGGTCGATCCGAGCATCGACGGCAAGACGGCGGTGCGCGAGCAGGTCAACCGCATGGACGCGTCGACCTACTTCAACCTGCTCGCGGCCCTGATGAAGGACAACCCGCCGGCGCTCGCCGACGGGGTTCCGGTCGCCAGGATGGCCGCGCTCGGCATCGTTCCCGGCCAGCCCTTCGACGCAGGCAAACTGCCGCTCGCCGCTCGACAGGCGGTCGAGCAGGCACCACCGCTCGCCCTTGCCCGGATCATGGAGCACGAGAAGAGGACGGGCAGCCACGTCAACGGCTGGACCTTCACGACGGACGGTGGCGATTACGGCAAGGATTACCTGCAGCGCGCCTTCATCGCGGCGGTGGGCCTAGGCTGCAACTTGCCGCAGGACGCAGTCTACCCGATGACAATGGTGGATTCGGCTGGGCGCCGGCTAAACGGCACCTCGAACTACGTCATGCGCTTTGCCGCGGGTGACATGCCGCCGGTCGAAGGCTTCTGGTCATTGACGATGTATGACGCGGACTTCTTCTTCGTCGACAACCCGCTCAACCGCTACACCGTCAGCCCACGCAACAGCCTTCAGGCCAACCCGGACGGCTCGGTCGATCTCCTCATTCAAAACGAGAGCCCCGGCGCCATGCGGGAGGCGAACTGGCTGCCTGCCCCGAAGGGGCCGTTCAACCTGATGCTGCGGACCTACTGGCCGAAAGGCGCGCTGCTCACCGGCGCCTGGGCCCCACCGGCGGTCACCCGCACCGGAGGCACCACGCTTTAGGCCGTCCGGACATCGCACCCGCGCCAGTGGCAGCCCCGAACCGCGGAGCGCCGGGGCCGGTTCCAGGCCAGGTCCCTCGTCACGAGGGGCGGCTGCCGGACCGCCGCCCGTGCCCGGCCGGCGCGACGCCGAACGAACGCTCGTCACCGCAGGAGGCCGGCCCGACTTCCCGATTGCGCGAGATCAATGCCGCGGGCCGCCCCTCGGCCCAAGACATCGGGCGCCCGTTCCCGGGCGGCTGGACACGCGGTGATGGCCCCGACGGATTCTGCGCGGACGATGCGATCCACGACCCTCGACGAGGGGCACGCGCCCCCGACCGGGGGTCGCACGACCCCGTCGGGGGGTCGCACGACCGTTCTGGAGGGCCGCACGAAGAAGTTCGGCGAGGCGGCGACGCGGCGGGTCGTCTCAGCCCCCACCGGCGCGCTCTACGAGGCACGGCGCAAGATCCAGCCGCAGGCGGTGCGCGGGCGCTTCCGCACCGCGAAGTGGATCGTCCTGGCGGTCACCCTCGCCATCTACTACCTCGTGCCGTTCCTGCGCTGGGACCGCGGACCGGGCGCGCCGTCGCAGGCGGTGCTGATCGATCTCGACCGCGGCCGGCTCTACTTCTTCTTCATCGAGCTGTGGCCGCAGGAGGTCACCTACGTGATGGGCCTGCTGATCCTGGCGGCCCTGACCCTGTTCCTGATGAATGCGGTCGCCGGCCGGATGTGGTGCGGCTATCTCTGCCCGCAGACGGTCTGGACCGACCTGTTCCTCGCGGTCGAGCGCCTGGTCGAGGGCGACCGCCGGGAGCGGCTGAAGCTCGATGCCGCGCCGTGGTCGATCGAGAAGGTCGCCTTGCGCACCATGAAGCACGCGATCTGGCTCCTGATCGCCTGGTGGACCGGCGGCGCCTGGGTGCTCTACTTCGCCGACGCGCCGACTTTGGTGCATCAGCTCGCGACCTTCCAGGCCCCGCCGACGGCGGTCTTCGCCATCCTGACCCTGACCGCCACGACCTACGGGCTCGCCGGCCACATGCGCGAGCAGGTCTGCACCTATATGTGCCCCTGGCCGCGCATCCAGGGCTCGCTCACCGACGAGCACTCGCTCAACATCCTCTACCGGGTCGATCGCGGCGAGCCGCGCGCCTCGGTGAAGACGTCGCAAGCCCTGCGCGCCGCCGGACAGCCGGCGGGGGATTGCGTCGATTGCTTCGCCTGCGTCACCGCCTGCCCGGCGGGGATCGACATCCGCGACGGCCTCCAGATGGCCTGCATCCAGTGCGGCCTGTGCGCCGATGCCTGCGACACCGTCATGCAGAAGCTCGGGCGCCCGACCGGTCTCATCGCCTACGACACCGAGGCGAATTGCCGGCGCCGGGCGGAGGGCAAGCCGCCCGTGTTCAAGATCCTGCGCCCGCGCACCATCGTGTACGGGCTCCTGGTCGCCGGCATCGGCGGCTTCATGCTCACCACGCTCGCGACCCGCAGCTTCACCGGCGTGAACGTCCTGCACGACCGCAACCCGCTCTTCGTCACGCTCTCGGATGGCGGCATCCGCAACGGCTACACCGTCCGGCTCATCAACAAGCGCCCGTTCGAGCGGGAGCTCGGCCTCGTCGTCGAGGGGCTGCCCGGCGCCCGCGCCGAGATCGTCGGCGCGCCGGAGGGTCACCTCGCGGTGCCGGCCGACGCGACGCGGGAGGTCCGCGTCCTCGTCTTCGCGCCGCCCGGCACCGCCGGCTCGGTCCCGCTCACCTTCCGCCTCGCCGATCCGGTCTCGGGCGAGACCGCGTCGGTGCAGGACCACTTCAAGGCGCCCTGACGATGCAGGCCGATTCGACCCTTTCCGCCGCGTCCTTCCGCCTGACCGGACGGCGCGTGCTCCTCATCTTTGTCGGCTTCTTCGGCACCATCGCGAGTGCCGACGCCGTCCTCGTCGCGTCCGCCCTGCGCACCTGGTCGGGCCTGGAAGTGGCCTCGCCCTACCATGCGGGCCAGGTCTACAACGCGGAACTCGCCCGGGCCCGCGCGCAGGAGGCCCGGGGCTGGCACCTGGAGAGCGCCGTCGCGCGGGTGGGCGCGGGCGCGACGGTCGGCGTCTCGCTCCAGGGTCGGGGGGCCGTGCCGCTGGCGGGCAAGGATCTGCGCGCCCGGCTGGAGCGCCCCACCGATGCCCGCGCCGACCGGGGCCTCGCCCTCGCCGAGACGGCGCCCGGCCACTATGCGGGCCGGGTCGAGGCGCTGCCGGGCGGCCAGTGGCGGCTCGTCGTCGAGGTGCTGGGCGCCGACGGGGTCGAGCTGCGGCGCGAACGCCGCCTGACCATCGATTGAGGTCCGGGAGGCGATCCGATGTGCTGCACCGACGCCGCCCTCGCCTATGTCGAGGCCCATGCCGCCTGGAGCGAGGCGAATACGAGACCGTCCCTCGGCCGCAACTACGAGGCCTTCGTCTCCCGTGACAAGGCGGGCGCGGCGCGGGCGGAGTTCGCGGTCGAGGGCGTGCGCTGCGCCGCCTGCATGAGCGCGATCGAGCGCGGGCTCCGCGACGTGCCGGGCGTCGCGAGCGCGCGCCTCAACCTCTCCGACCGGCGCCTCGCGGTCGAATGGGCGCCCGAGGCCGAGCCGGACATCGGCGCGATCCTCGCGCGGCTCGACGGTCTCGGCTACGCGGCCCATCCCTTTGATCCGCGCCGGCCGGCCGATGCCGAGGCGGCGGAGACCGAGCGGCTGATCCGTGCCATGGCGGTGGCGGGCTTCGCCTCGATGAACGTGATGCTGCTCGCCATCTCGGTCTGGGCCGGCAACGTCTCCGACATGACGCCGGAGAACCGCGACCTCTTCCACTGGATCCAGGCCCTGATCGCCCTGCCGGCGGCGGCCTATGCGGGCCGGCCGTTCTACGAGGGCGCCCTGCGGTCCTTACGGGCCGGGCGGATCACGATGGACTTCCCCATCACCCTCGGGGTGGTGCTGACGCTCGTGATGTCGGTGGTCGAGACGGCGTTCGGGGCCACCCACGCCTATTTCGACGGCGCGATCATGCTGCTGTTCTTCCTGCTGATCGGGCGGGTGCTCGACCAGGCGATGCGGCGGCGCACCCGGGCGCTGGCCGAGAACCTGGCGGCCCTGCGCAGCGAGAAAGCCGCGCGGATCGAGCCGGACGGGTCGGTGCGGGACGTGCCGCTCTCGGACCTCGCCCCCGGCGCCCGCGTGCTGGTGCGGCCTGGCGAGCGGGTGCCGGTGGACGGGACCGTCGAGCGCGGGCGCTCGGACCTCGACCGCAGCCTCGTCACCGGCGAGACCGCCGCGGTCCCGGTGGCGGAGGGCGCCACGGTCCATGCCGGCGCCCTCAACGGCGACGGGGCCCTCGTCGTCGCGGTCACGGCTCTCGCCGGGGCGACGCTCCTCGACGAGGTCGAAGGCCTGATGCGCCGCGCCCTCGAGGCGCGCTCCCGCGCGCTGGTCCTCGCCGACCGGGCCACCCGCCTCTACGTGCCCCTGGTCCACGCTGCCGCCGCCCTGGCCTTCGCCGGCTGGCTCCTGGCGGGGGCCGGCCCGCATGCCGCCCTGATGACCGCGGTCGCGGTGCTGATCGTCACCTGCCCCTGCGCGCTGGGCCTCGCGATCCCCGCCGTCCAGGTGGTGGCGGCCGGGGCCCTGTTTCGCGACGGCGTGCTGCTCGCCGACAGCACCGCCCTGGAGCGCCTGGCCGAGGTCGACACGGTGGTGTTCGACAAGACCGGCACGCTGACCCTGCCGGAGCCGGTCCTGGCCGCGCCCGGGGATCCGGCTCTGCTGGCGCAGGCCGCGCGCCTCGCCCTGTCGAGCCGCCACCCGATGGCGGCGGCGCTTGCCAGGGCCGTCCCCGCCGCCGAGCCCTGGCCGGGCGCGCAGGAGGCCGCCGGGCTCGGCGTGCGGGCCGTCGTCGACGGGATCGAGCTGCGCCTCGGCTCCCCGACCTTCTGCGGAGCGGAGAGCCAAGCCGCCGCGGCCCTCGCCGCCGATCCGGAAGCGTCGGTCATCTGCTTCCGGGCCGGGGAGGGGATCCCGGTCGCCTATCCGGTCGCCCAAGCCCTGCGCCCCGATGCGGCCGAGGTCGTGGCGGCACTGCGGGCGGAGGGCCGCCGGGTCGTCATCCTGTCGGGCGACCGGCCGTCGGCGGTCGCCGCGGTCGCCGCGCGTCTCGGCATCGACGAGTGGGAGGCCGGCCTGACCCCGCAGGACAAGATCGCCCGCATCGACGGGCTCAAGCAGTGCGGCCGGCGCGTGCTGATGGTCGGCGACGGCCTCAACGACGCCCCGGCCCTCGCTGCCGCCCACGCCTCGCTCTCGCCGGTGACCGCCGCGCATGTGAGCCAGGCTGCGGCCGATGCCCTGTTCCTCGGCCGCAGCCTCGCCCCGGTCCTGTCCGTCCTCGCGGTCGGCCAGCGGGCCCGGACCCTGATGCTGCAGAACCTGTGGCTCGCCGCCGCCTACAACCTGGTGGCGGTGCCGCTCGCCGCCGCGGGGTTGCTCACGCCGCTGATCGCGGCCCTGGCCATGTCGGGCTCCTCGGTCGTCGTCACGCTCAACGCCCTGCGGGCGCGGAGCCTGTCCGTGCCGTCCCTCGGGTGGCAGCCGGAGACCGACGCGGCCGGGACGCCGCCGACCGTCCCCACTCTCACCGTCCCCGCCACCTGAGGACCCGTCCGATGAGCGTGCTTCTCCTCGTCATCCCGATCGCGCTCGGCCTCGGCGGGCTCGGCCTCTGCGCCTTCCTGTGGGCGCTGCGATCCGGCCAGTACGACGACATCGAGGGGGCCGAGCTGCGGGCCCTGTCGGACGAGTGACGTCCCTCACGCCCCCTCGAACTCCTTCGGAGCCTGCCCCATGCCCGACCGGACCCTCGTCGAATTCCTCGCCGACCGCCCCGTGCGCGGCGTGAGCGGGAGCTTCACCATCGCGAGCGTCTGCCATCGCCTGCGCGACTACGGCGTCGGCGCCCTCGTGGTGATGGAGGCGCGTCGCCTCGTCGGCATCATCACCGAGCGGGACATCGCCGTCCGCGTCGTCGCGGGCCATCGCGATCCCCTGGTGACGCTGGTGCGCGAGGTGATGACCCGCGATCCCCAGACGATCGCCGCCGAGGCGAGCCTCGCGGACGCGCACCGGCTGATGATCGCCGGAGGGTTCCGGCACCTGCCGGTCCTGCGCGGCGACCACGTGGTGGGGGTGGTTTCGCTGCGCGACATCCCGGCTGTTGGGGGGCAATCCCGGAGCGAGGCCGTTCAGGCGCCTGCTCTCGGATGACGCAGGAGACTGTCCACGGAGAGGGCACCTCGCGCGCCCGTCCCCGACCCGCTTGAGACAGATCAACGACCCGTCCGAACCGGCCGGCTACCGTCCATCACGTCAGCATCCGGGTCGATCATGCCAGCCCCCACGGGACCCGTCCTCGTCGTCGACGACGACGAGGCGGTCCGCCGCTCGCTCAAGTTCTCCCTTGAGCTCGAAGGATACGATGTGCGCCTCTACGAGGATGCCGCGCAGCTCCTCGGAGAGGCGGGTCTGCCCGGCGAGGCGGCCGGGCTGCCCCGGACCGGGTGCCTGATCGTCGATTACCGCATGCCGGGCATGGACGGGCTCGCGCTGGTCGACATCTTGCGCGCGCGCCGGATCGGCCTGCCCGCCATCCTGGTCACCGGCCGGCTCACGGAGGACCTGCGGCAGCGCGCGACCCGGGCCGGGTTCCGGCAGGTGGTGGAGAAGCCCTTCCAGGACGGATCGCTGCTCGCCGGCATCCACGATGCGCTCGCCGCCTCGGCCGCTCACCTAAGGGATTCCCCTTAAGCGCTGGTCCGGAATGTCCCGTTCGCCTCCGGCGCCGTAGCCATGGCCTCGTCACACGCCATCCGACGGGGCCTCTCCCATGCCGCTCGCTCTCGCCACCGCCGGCCTCGGCCCCGCGCTCAATGCCGGTCCCGCTCCGGCCGCCCGGCTCAGGCAGGACGGCGCGCAGGACGGCGCAGCCGCGGGCGCGCGCCGCCGCTTCGAGGCCGAGGAGGAGATCTACGCCGAGGGCGACCGCGTCGTGCACTTCTACAAGGTCGTGTCCGGGGCGGTGCGGACCTACCGCCTCCTGAGCGACGGCCGCCGGCAGATCGACGGCTTCCACCTGCCGGGCGACATCTTCGGCCTCGAGGCCGGCGCCGAGCGCCGCACCGGCGCCGACGCCCTCGTCGACACGACCCTGGTCGCCCATCGCCGCAGCGACCGCGCTGCTCTGACGGGCGAGGCGGGCGCTCTCGCCCACGAGGTGGCGGCGGCGATGCTGCGCGCGCTGGAGCGGGCGCAGGACCACATGCTGCTGCTCGGGCGCAAGTCGGCCAAGGAGCGCGTCGCGAGCTTCCTGCTCGGGCTGGCGCGGCGGTCCGGGATGGAGGGCACGATCGCGCTGCCGATGTCGCGGGCCGGCCACGACTGGAGGGCGCGCGGGCTGCGCTGGAGGGGCTCGGCGGCGCCGCGGCGCAGGCCGCCGCCTATGCCGAGAGGAAGCAGGCGGCGATCGAGCGGCTCATCGCGGCGGGGAATGTCGCCGCCTTCCCGGACGCGATCCGCCTCGCCCTCGCCCTGGAGCGGACGGCCTTGCGGCGCGTGCTCGCCTCCTCGTCGAGAAATGCCGACGCGATGCTGGCGCGCGTGGTCCTGCCCGACGGGCGCAGGCTGCTGTCGCTGTTCGACGCGGATGTGAGCGGGCGCGACCTGCCCCGCGGCAAGCCCGACCCGGCCCTGTTCCTGCACGCGGCCGAGGCCGCCCGCGTGCCGCAGGCGCAGTGCGTCGTCGTCGAGGACGCGCCGGCGGGCATCGCGGCGGCGTCGACCTCGTCCTCACCTCCCTCGACGGTCTCGACGTCGCCGCCCTGGCCGGCGGGGCCTTGCAAGCGCGATCGTCCACGGAGGGCGACGAGGCGTAATGGCCGTCACGCCGCCACCGGATCCGCAGGCTTGACCTGTAGGATTCTGCACAAGGAAGGCTTCCGCCTGCCAAAATTCTGTAAGGCCAGGGGATGATGGGTTATCGATCCTGCAAGTTGGCCTATTGTTCATCGGATTTGCTGCTTATGTCCCCGTGATATCCGTGGAATGGTCACCGAATGCCGCGCATCCGGCACGTTATCGCGCGATTATACAATCAAGAATGAGAAAAAGACTATCGGAGAATCGTCCGAACCCTTTGCGTCACGCGTCCCTTCGACATCCGTCGGACCGGAGAACCGCCTATGGCAACGTTGGTCACCTCGCCGAGTGGCACGGCCGAACAGGCCGACCGGGTTCTCTGGACGAGCACCGCCGCGTTCACGGCGAGCTTCGCGGTCTGGACGATTTTTTCCATCCTCGGCATCGGGATCAGCGACGAGCCGAGCTTGTCCGAGACGCAGTCCGGGCTCCTCGTCGGCACACCGTTCCTGTCCGGCTCGGTGTCGGGGCTGTTCCTCGGCGTCCAGTCCGACTGCGACGGCGGCCGCAGGATCTTCGCGGGCCTCATGGTCGGCTCCGCGGCCGCGACCGACGCGCTGATCTGGGCCGACAGTCTGAGGCGTCAGCACCCCTTGGTGCATCTGCTCCATAAGGCCGCAGTATTCCTGGCGCTCCGAATCCTCGCAGTTCCTGCGGCGCAAGCAGATGCTCGTCGGATCGAACCTGTTCCACCTCGGCATCCTGGTTATCCTGGTCGGCCACTTCGTCGGCCTGCTTACCCCGGTCGAGGTCTTCGAGCGGTTCGGCATCAGCCACGCGGCCAAGCAGCTGATGGCGAACACGATCGGCGGCATCGCCGGCATCGCGGCGCTGATCGGCTGCTCGCTGCTGCTGCATCGCCGCCTGTTCGAGCCCCGCATCCGGCGCAGCTCGTCGGTCGGCGATATCCTCGTGCTCTGCCTGATGTGGCTGCAGCTGATCGTCGGCATCGGCACCGTCTACTGGACGTTCCAGTCGCTCGACGGGCGCGAGATGGTGCGCCTCATGGGGTGGGCTCGCGGCGTCGTCACCTTCCAGCCCGGCGCCTCCGACCTCCTGCTGGAGACGGCCCTCGTCTACCGGCTGCACATCGTCATCGGCCTCACGATCTTCCTGATCACCCCCTTCACCCGGCTCGTGCACGTCTTCAGTGCGCCGGTCTGGTACCTGTTCCGTCCCGGCTATCAGGTCGTGCGCTCGCGGCGCGTGCCCGCGCAGGCCGTCCAGGACCCCTTCGCCGGCGCGGTCAGTGGAGCCGCCTCGATCGGACGGGCTCAAGCCGAGAGCGCGCAATGAGCACCACGCTGATCATCGACCGCCGCCCGGACCCGGCAATGCCGAAAGCCTGCGGCAGCGGCTGCGGCTGTGCGTCGGCTGCGACGCCGCCCGCCCCGCCGCCGAGCGGCGGCCGGGTCGCGGTCAACGGCGTGGAGATCGCCCCCGAGGAGATCGCCTCCGAGAAGATCGCCCGCGAGATCCAGCACCGCCGCCGCCGCCTGGAGGGCGGCCGCGCAGGCCCTGGTCGTGCGCGAGCTGATGCTCCCAGGCCGCCCGGGCGGCGGGCCTCGTGGCCGGTCCCGAGCGCGACGCGGCCGGGCGGCTGGAGGTGGCCGAGGAGGCGCTGGTGCGGCGCCGCTCTCGCTCCCGCCCCGCGTCGAGCGGGCGAGGCGGAATGCCGGCGGTACTACGAGGCGAACCGCCATCGCTTCCGCATGCCGGACCTGGTCGAGGCCTCCCACATCCTGTTCGAGCCGGCCTCCGACGACGCGGCGGGCTGGGGGCAGGCGGAGCGGGAGGCCCAGGCGATTGCCGCCGAGCTCGGTGACGATCCGGGCGACTTCGCCGCGCCGGGCGATCCCCTCACGGGTGATCGCCCGGCGCGGCGGGGAAGGGGTCACGCTTGCTTCAGCTTCGTGATCGTGTCGCCCGGCACCCCCGCGAAGTTGTTCGACAGGAGGTAGCGCGGGCTCGATTTGATCCAGGTGTCGAGGTCGATCTCCTCGAACTTGCCGTTGTCCCAGGTCTGAACGATCTCGAGGTCCTCGTCGCCGATGTTCTTGATCGCGTGGCCGAAGCCCATCGGGATGTAGGCGACGTCGCCGGGCTTGAACTCGGCCACCTTGCCGCGCCCGCCCGAGCCGAACAGGGCCACCTGGCCCTTGCCCTTCAGGTAATAATGCCACTCGTTGGCGTTGACGTTCCAGTGCAGCTTACGCATCTGCCCGGGCTTGATCGTCATCACGCCGCCCGACATCGTCTTCTGGATCGGCCACTCGTCGACCGTGGCGAGGCGGAAGGTGCCGCCCTCGAACTCGCGCACAGCCCGCGGATCCTTGAGCAGCCGGAACTTGTGGGTCGATTCCTTCGGCCAGGGTGCGTCGAGGGCGTCCGACACCGGCACGACCGGGCCGGCCTGGATATAGGCCTCGCCCTTCGGGAAGGCGTCGAAGGCGTCCTTCGGCAGGCCGAAATCGAGGGCCAGCATGTCCTTCGGGGTCACGTCGATCCAGTCGGTGATCGAGAACGTGCCGTGCTCCGAGAAGGCGCCGTTGTCGAACGACAGGATGAAGTGGCACGGCTTGTCGCCGATGGTCTGGATCGAGTGGCCGTGGCCCTTCGGGAAATACCAGAGGTCGCCGGGCTCGTAGTTGTTGATCTCGCTGGCGCCGGACGGGTCGAGCACCACGGTCTGGCAGCGCCCGTCGATGACGTAGGCCCATTCGGCCGCGATGGCGTGCCAGTGCAATTCGCGCGAGGCGCCGGGCTCGAGGAACATGTGCACGCCCGCGATCCCCTTGCTGATGGGGAACTGGTGCACCGTCGCCTCCTTGGCCCACCCGCCGGAGGTCACCTTCGGCCGGTTGCCGTCGAGGGAGAAACGGAAATCGGGCATCGCCCCGACATCCTGGGGATCGTGGTAGGCGACCTTGGCGCCCGGCGGCAGCGAGACCGCCTGACGGCCGAACCCGCCGTCGCCCGGATTGCCGTGGTCGTGCTCCAGCGCCTTCGCGCCCGTGGCCATCACGCTGGCACCGAGCGCCGCACTCCCCAGAAACAGCCGCCGCGTCTGGTCCATGGTGCTTCCCCCCGTTGGGCAGACGGGCCGGCCTCGGCCGGGCTCCTGTCTGTGTGATCTTGCCGTGCGGCCCTGCCGGGCCGGCCGCGGGGGAAGCTGAGCGAAGCCGGTGCGCCAGTGAAACGCATTGTCGGCATTCGCGCATGCCGATCATTCATGATGCCGTTCGGGGAGAGGATGGAGGGGTGCGGGATGGCGTGGCAGGTCTGGGCGCTGGTCTCGGCGGTGTTCACGGCGCTCACGGCGGTGCTGGCCCGGGCCGGCAGCGCCGGGGCGGAATCGGATGCCGCCGCCTTCATGCGCTCGGTCGTGATCCTCGTGGCCCTCGGGGCGCTCTGCCTCGCCACCGGCCAGTGGCAGGGCCTGCGGTCGCTCACCGGGCGCAACCTCGGGCTTCTCAGCCTCTCGGGCCTCGCCACCGCCGGCTCCTGGGCGTGCTACTTCCGCGCCCTCAAGGTCGGCGGGGCGGCGCAGGTCGCGACCCTCAACAAGCTGTCGATCGTGCTGGTCGCCGTATTCGGCGCGACGCTGCTCGGCGAGCGGTTGTCGGGGGTGAACTGGCTCGGGGTCGGGCTGGTGATGCTCGGGGCCTACCTGCTCACCTGGCGGGGATGAAGCCCCCGGGAGGGTCGGCGAGCGTCCGGGCCATCCGGCCGCCGATCCACTCCGCGAAACGCCGCTCGCGCCCCTCGGCCGAGATGGGTTTGTCGGTCAGGGCGACGTAGCGGCTGCCGTCCGGCTGGAACGGATGCAAAGCCGTCAGGCGGCCCGCCTTCAGATCGTCAGCGACCATGTGGAGCGAGGCCAGGGCGATCCCCTGGCCGGCGATCGCGGCTTCGAGCATGAGGGCGAAGTGCTCGAACTG
The DNA here is from genome assembly GCF_003058325.1 of Methylobacterium currus. Classification (NCBI taxonomy): domain Bacteria; kingdom Pseudomonadati; phylum Pseudomonadota; class Alphaproteobacteria; order Hyphomicrobiales; family Methylobacteriaceae; genus Methylobacterium; species Methylobacterium currus. The sequence continues at coordinate 6,436,757 of NZ_CP028843.1, read as the reverse complement.
CACGTCGCGGGAGCCGAGGAAGGCCGGCAGGCCCCGCCGGCGCCAGGCCGGCCACGCATCCGGCCGGCTGCGCGTGTGCAGGATCGGCAGGCCGGCCGTCCCGGCGAGGGCGGGTGCGCAGACCGGCCCCATCGCCTCGTCCGCGAGGGGGCGGACCGCGAGGTGGCTGGGAATCGGGAAGTCGTCCCGCCGGATCGCGAGGTCGACGCGGTCGCGCCGAAGGTCGATCCGCCCGCCCGCCGCCAGCACGCGGATGTCGAGGCCGGCCTCGGCGCGCAGGGCCGGCAGGCTCGGGATCAGCAGCCGGAGGCACAGGGTCGGCTCGCAGGAGACGACGAGCGGCGGGTCGGCCTCGCGGCGCGCGAAATCCGCCAGGGCGTCCTCGAGCTGCGCGAAGGTCGTTGAGAGCCGCTCGGCGAGCCAGCGGCCCCGCTCGGTCAGGAAGAGGCCCCGGTTGCGCCGTTCGAACAGCGGCTCCCCGAGTTCCGCCTCCAGGTTTCGGATCTGCTTGCTGACGGCACCGTGGGTCACGTGCAGCTCCGCGGCGGCCGCCACCAGGCTTCCGTGGCGCGCCGCGGCCTCGAAGGCGCGCAAAGATCCGAGCTGCGGCAGGCGGTTGCGGGTCTCGGGCATCCTGTGAGCGATACTCACGCATCGGCGGACATGGTTTCGATGGTCGCACGCGCCCCGCCGTGGTCCCTTGCCGTGGTCCCTTGCGGTCGCGCCCTCGAGGCGCAGGTCTATCGGAGAACGGCGTCATGGAGCAGGCTCTGCTCATCGCATCGGTCACATGGCTCGCGGTGCTGAGCCCCGGGGCGGATTTCGCGGTCGTCAGCCGCAACAGCTGCCTGTTCGGGCGCCGCGCCGGGCTCGCCGCCGCGGCCGGGATCGCACTCGCCTGCTGGTTCCACGTCGCCTACGCGATGGCCGGGGTGGCGGTCATCCAGCGTGTCGCGCCGGGGGCGCTGGAGATCGTCAAGGTCGTGGGCGCGCTCTACCTCGTCTCTGTCGGGATCACGACGGCCGCGACCCGGCTCGACCCGGACGCCGCCGCTTCTGCCGTCTCCCGCCGGTCGCTCGGCCGCGACATCGCCACCGGCGCCCTGACGAACGGCCTCAACCCCAAGACCTCCCTGTTCGTCCTGAGCCTGTACAGCCAGCTCATCGGCGCCGAGACCTCGGTGCCGGTCCAGATCGCCTGGGGGGCGTTCTTGTCACTGTCCCACTTCGCCTGGTTCGCGACGGTGTCGGTGTTCCTGTCGCGGGAGTCGGTGCGGGCCAGGATGCTGCGGCATCAGGCAGCCCTGCGCTTCGGGATCGGCGCCGTGCTGGTGGGCCTCGGCGTGGCGCTTCTCCTCACCCATGTCGGTCCTGCTCCCGGGACGCGATCCTGACGATCGCTCCCATCCACGGTCCGCCGGCCCTCACGGCGCCTGCAGGCTCGTCGCGATGCCGAGGCCGAGCGCGGTGCTGCCGGAGGGGCGGTAGAGGGTGTTGAAGGCGGCCTTGTCGACCAGCGTCGCGGCGCCGGGCTGGCCCATCTCGGCATAGAACCGGCGCATGTTGTCGGAGCCGTGCTCGTTGAGCGTGTTGGCCTCGACCCGGTTGCCGGGGCGGTGCGCCGTGTGGAAGCCGAGGCCGGAGCGGCCCGACATCCCCTCGTAGACATCCTCGCCGTGGATGTAGTGGCGCCGAACGCCGCCGGCGAAGATCAGCGTGCAGGCGCTGTCGCACCGCGCCGCGTGAGCATCCACCGCCGTGACGAGGCCGGCGCGGCGGATCGCCCGGCCGATGGCGATGCCCTCCAGCACCTTGCCGCCGCCGCTGTCGAGATAGACGACCCGCGGCGGCTGGGCGTGCGGCCCGGCGAGGAAGCGGGCGAAGGCCTCGCCGTCGCCCGGCACGATCGTGCCGACGAGCGTCACCCGATCGCCGCTCTCCGAGAGGCTCATTGCCTGGGAGGGGCCGGCGCCCGCGGTCGAGATCGCTGCCACGCATGCCAGGGCCCGCCACCGCATCACCGTTCCTCCCGCGCTTCCCCTAAGGCATATTGACGCGACGCGAGACCGAGGGCCAGCGCCGTCACGGCCAGACCTTGATCGCTACCGGCCGCCGCACGAGGTCGCGCTCCGAGGTGACCTCGCAGCCCTTGGTCTTGAGGGTGACGGTGAACAGCGTCGCGGTGTCGCCGATGGTGTCGAAGTTCCGGCCCGGCGCGGCGGGATCGAGGAGGGACGGATAACTGACGAGTTCGCCGCCGGAGGTGCAGGGATCGTCGTAGAGCGTCGGCCCGGCGATGAGCAGGCGGGGCGCGTCCCAGGCCAGGAGGTCCCGCGACGTGCTCCAGTAGATCCCGGAGCGCGAAAAGACGCCGCCGGTGCTGGCCTGGAACACCGCGATCCAGGCGCCGGTGCCGCGGTGGCGGCTCACCGAGCCGACCGGGGCCGGAAACGGGCCCACCGGCGCGCAGGAACCGACGGGTTTCGCGCCCTTCAGGTAGGGGTTGGGGAAGCGGGCGGTGAAGGCCTTGCCGTCGAAGGCGCGCCAGCGGGCGGGATCCGAGACGTCGTCGCTGCGGAACAGGCAGACGCCGAAGGGCTGGCCGGTCCAGCCGGTGGTCGAGGCGTAGAAGTAGCGGAAGCGGCCGTCGGAAAAGATGTTCGACGGGTTGAAGAAGCCGCGATGGCGCCCCTGCTCGACCTCCTGGCGGAAGGGCGGCGCCGCGACGACCGTCGGGGGCGTCGCCCGGGTGAAGCTGCGCCCGCCATCGGTCGAACGGGCGGCCAGGATGGCGTTGTACCAGCAGGCCAGCGTCCCGGTGGTGCGGCAGCGCTGGTGGGTGTCGGCGTGGTACTCCTCGTGCAGCAAAGCCTCGACCCGCGTGCCATCCTCGGTCCAGGTGGCAGTGATCCAGGTGCGGTCGTCGAAGGCCTCCGGCTCCGGCTTGAAGGCGGAATCGAGCACGATCCGGCAATCGAGCTTCAGGCTGTCGAAGTCGCGGCCGCGCAGGGCCCGGTTGCGATAGTGCATCCCGAACAGCGCGATCCCGCCATCGGCCTCGCGCAGGGCCCGGGCGGGGGCGTCCGGCACGTCGTGGCCGTCGCAGGCGTCGCGTCCGGCCTTGAAGACCGTGCGGGCGGGGCCGACCAGGGTCAGGGCCGAGAGGGGAGGCTCGGCCGCGGCCGGCACCGTCACGGCCGCGACGCAGAGACACGCGAGGAGGAGGCGGAGGAGCATGCGGCGTCCCTGGACTCGGACTCCGAGCCTGCCCCAGACTGCTTGACGCTTGCTTTCGGCGATCCACCGGATCGGCCGCCATTCCCGAGGACTTTTTTCCGATGCTGCTCCTGATCGTCGGCCTCGCGCTGTTCCTCGGCACCCACGCCTTCACGATGGCCCGCGGCCCCCGCGCCGCCCTCATCGAACGGGTGGGGGAGGGGCCCTACAGGATCGGCTACTCGCTGGTCGCGCTGCTCGGCCTCGTCCTGACCGGGATCGGCTACGGCCAGTACCGGGCGCACGGCATGATCGAGGTCTGGTCACCCCCGGTCTGGACCCGGCACCTCGCCCTGCTGCTCGTGCTCCTCGCCTTCGTCAGCTTCGTCGCCGCCTACCTGCCGGGACGGATCAAGGCGCGGCTCAAGCACCCGATGCTGCTCGGCGTGAAGATCTGGGCGACCGCGCATCTCCTCGCCAACGGCGATCTCGGCTCGATCGTCCTGTTCGGGGCGATCCTGGCCTGGGCGGTGATGGCCCGGATCAGCGCCAAGCGCCGCGACGAGGTGAGGCCGCATGGCGGGCCCCTTGCCGGCCCGGTCGCCGCGCCCGCCGGCTGGCGCAACGACGCGCTCGCCGTGGTGATCGGCGTCGCGGCCTGGTTCGTGTTCGCCCGAGTGCTGCATCCCTGGCTCATCGGCGTCGCGGTCTGGCCGGGCCAGGCCTGAGACACGGCCAAGCCTGTGCCTGACCGGGCCTGACTTCCCGCCGGGACTGTGCTACGCGACCGGCCCTGTCGCACGGTCGCGGCGAAGAGCCCACCAGGTCCTTGGTGGCGGCGAGCCCAGAGATCATGAGCGAGAACGAGTTCATCCGCGAGGTCAACGAGGAGTACCGGCGCGACCGCCTGGCGCAGATCTGGTCGCGCTACAGCGGCGTGCTCATCGGTCTCGCGGTGCTGGTGGTGCTGGGTGTCGGCGGCTGGCGCTACTGGCAGCACGCGCAGGGACAGCAAGCCGAGGCGGCGAGCCTGCGCTTCGAGGAGGCCCTGCGCCGCGCCAAGGGCGGCACGCCGGAGGATGCCGAGAAGGCCTTCGCGGGTGTCGCCGCCGATGCGCCGTTCGGCTACCGCCTGCTGGCCCGCCTGCGCGCCGCGGCGGAAGCCGGTAAGGCCGATCCGGCCGCCGGGGCCAAGGCCTACGGGGCGATCGCGGACGATTCGGCCGTCGGCCAGTCCCTGCGCGACCTCGCCCGCCTGCGCGGCGCCCTGCTCCTCGTCGACAAGGACGATGCCGGCGCGCTCAACAGCCTCCAGAGCCTCGCCGCCCCGTCGAGCGCCTTCCGCCACACCGCCCGCGAGACGCTGGGCCTCGTGGCGCTCAAGAAGGGCGACTTCGAGGGGGCGGGCCGCTGGTTCGACCAGGTCGCCGCCGACCGCGAGACCCCCGCGGGCCTGCGCCAGCGGCTCGAGATCTATGTCGCCCTGGTGGCCGGCGGGCCGGTGCAGGTGACCGAGGCGGCGCCTCCGGCCCCCGCCGCGCCGCCGCCGCCCTCCCTCCTCGGGACGCCCCTGCCCGCGCCCGACGCTCACGATCACGACGCGCACGAGGAAACCCCGGCTTCCGAGGCTCCGGCTCCCGAGGCGACGCGCTAGAAACCCCGTAGCGCGGGATCCCTTCGTCCCGCATCATCACCTTCGAAAAGGGCGGCGTGCCTCGCGGCGTGCCCGCCCGCTGCTATGTTCAGGAAGACCTCCATGTCGATGCCCATCGTCGCGATCGTCGGGCGTCCCAACGTCGGCAAGTCGACGCTGTTCAACCGCCTCGTCGGCCGCAAGCTCGCGCTCGTCGACGACCGGCCGGGCGTGACCCGCGACCGGCGCGAGGGCGAGGTGCGCCTCGGCCACCTGCGCTTCCGCATCCTCGACACCGCCGGGCTGGAGGAGGCCGAGGCCGATTCGCTCGCCGGCCGCATGCGCGCCCAGACCGAGGCCGCCATCGCCGAGGCCGACGCGGTCCTGTTCGTGATCGACGCACGCGCCGGCCTGCTGCCCGCCGACCAGCCCTTCGCCGAGCTGGTCCGCCGGGCCGACAAGCCGGTGATCCTGCTCGCCAACAAGGCCGAGGGCGGAGCCGGCATGGCCGGGGCCTACGAGGCCTTCGCGCTCGGCCTCGGCGATCCCGTCCCGCTCTCCGCCGAGCACGGCGAGGGCATGGGCGACCTCCTCGACGCCCTCGAAGCGGTGCTGCCGGAGCCCGACGACGAGGACGACGAGGAGGGGGGAGAGGGCAAGCCCCTCAAGGTCGCGATCGTCGGCCGGCCCAATGCCGGCAAGTCGACCCTGATCAACCGGATGCTCGGCGAGGACCGGCTGCTCGTCGGCCCCGAGGCCGGCATCACCCGCGATTCGATCTCGCTCGACTGGGAATGGCGCGGCCGGCGGATCAAGCTGCACGACACCGCTGGCATGCGCCGCCGCGCCCGGATCGACGACAAGCTGGAAAAACTCGCGGTCTCGGACGGGTTGCGGGCGGTGCGCTTCGCCGAGATCGTGGTGGTGCTCCTCGATGCCACGATCCCGTTCGAGAAGCAGGACCTGACCATCGTGGACCTCGTCGAGTCGGAGGGCCGCGCCCTCGTCATCGGCCTCAACAAGTGGGACCTCGTCGCCGACCAGCCGGGACTCCTGAAGGAGCTCAAGGAGAAGGCGACCCGCCTGCTGCCGCAGGTGCGCGGCGCCGCGGTGGTGCCGCTCTCGGGCCTCGCCGGCGAGGGCATCGACCGGCTGATGCATGCCGTGGTCTCGACCGCCGAGGTGTGGAACCGCCGCGTCTCGACCGCCAAGATCAACCAGTGGCTGAGCGAGGCGACGCAGGCCAACCCGCCGCCGGCGGTGTCCGGCCGGCGGATCAAGATCCGCTACGCCACGCAGGTGAAGTCGCGCCCGCCGCACTTCGCCCTGTTCGGCAACCAGCTCGACGCGCTGCCGAAATCCTACACCCGCTACCTCGTCAACAGCCTGCGCGAGGCCTTCGACCTGCCGGGCGTCCCGATCCGCCTGTCGCTCCGGACCTCGAAGAACCCGTTCGACAAGGGCGAGTAGGCAAGGGCGAGCCGGCAAGGGCGAGCGAGGAGGGCTCGGGCGGCGCTCAGCGCGGCTTCTGGTCGGCGGGGAGGTTGCGGGCGTAGGCCTCGCGCTCTTCCTTCTCGCGGATCAGCTTCTCGTAGGCCGCCTTGGCCTCCGGCGACACCGTGAGGGTACGCGCCTGCGCGGTCTTGCGCTTGGGCGCGCGCTTGAACCGATCGGTGGATTCGCTCATCGCCGAAACACCCCCGTTTTGACTGATTGCGGACGAGCCTACCGCTTTCGGCGGTCCTTGGCGACCGCCAATGACCGAGCGGCAGATCGAATCTCGCAGGCTTGAGAGAGCTTTGCCGGCTGGAACGCTGGCCGCGGGGATGTCCGGGGAGGGGCCGGCGTCCGGGTCGGCGCCGGATTCCTTCTCGTTCCAGGAGATGTCAGGGCCTCGCCTCACCCGGCCATGTAGGCCGCCAGCTCCTCCGGCTCGCCGGTCGGGAACGTCTCGCGCAGGTGCTCCAGGAAGGCGGAGACGCGGGCGCTGAGGAGCCGCTGGGACGGGTGGAGTGCCCACAGGGCGATCTGCGACCCCGCCACGTCGCCCCAGGAGACCAGCCGGCCGGCGGCAAGGTCGTGGGCGACCAGGGAGACCGGCAGGCGCGCGGCGCCGATGCCGGTGCGGACCGCATCGCGGATCATCACGAGGGAGGACAGGGCCAGCACCGGTGCGACGGCGAGGCTCGCTCCGTCCATCAGGGCCCAGACCGCCCGGTCCTCCACATTCCGCACCACCGCCGGAACGCATCCCCCCTCCGCCGGGCGGGCGAGGCCTGGGCCCGCCACGACCACCATCCGGTCGCGCAGGAAGACCCGCCCGACCAGGGCCTCGTCCGGGTCCGGGTTGACCCGGATCACCAGGTCGTAGCCCTCCTCGACCATGTCGACGGCCCGGTCCTCCGTCGTCACCGCGAGGCGCACCTCCGGGTATTTCAGCGCGAAGCCCGCCGCGACCTTGCCCATGGCGATCTGCGAGAAGAGCAGCGGCGCGCTGATCCGCAGCCGGCCGCGGGCGCTGGCCCCGCCCGCGGCGATCGCCGCCGCGGTCTCGTCGAGCTCGGCCAGCAGCGCGCCGGCCCGCTCGTGGAGCGCCCGTCCCTCCTCGGTCAGCGTCAGCATCCGCGCGCCGCGCTCGAACAGGCGCAAGGCCAGGCTGGCCTCCAGCTCCGCAACCCGGCGCGACAGGGTCGCCTTCGGCCGGCCCGTCGCGCGGGCGGCGCGCCCGAACCCGCCATGGCGGGCAACCAGGGTGAAGTCGGCGAGGGCGAGCAGGTCCATCCGTTCCACTCACGAGACGGTGCGTCCAGATTGGACGCCTATCGGCTCGATCCTGGATCGCTCATCTTGTGGATGTGTTCAACGACGAACCCGGAGCAATCCCATGACGATCCTGGTCACCGGCGCCACCGGCACGATCGGCCGCCACGTGGTCCAGCACCTCGCGAAGGCCGGCGCCGACATCCGCGCCCTCGTCCGTGATCCCGCCAAGGCGGACCTTCCGGCGGGCGTCGCGGTCGCAAAGGGCGACCTCCTCGACATCGACGCGATGCGCGGCGCGCTCTCGGGCGTCTCCACCTTGTTCCTGCTCAACGCGGTGGTGCCCGACGAATTCACGCAGGCCTTGGTCGCCCTCAACCTCGCCCGCGAGGCGGGAATCCGGCGGGTGGTCTACCTGTCGGTGATCCACAGCGAACTCTACGTGAACGTGCCGCACTTCGCCGGCAAGTTCGGCGTCGAGCGGATGATCGAGGCGATGGGGTTCGAGGCGACCATCCTGCGCCCGGCCTACTTCATCGACAACGACCGCACCGTCGTCGACGTGGTGCGCCAGCACGGCGTCTACCCGATGCCGCTCGGACACAAGGGGCTGGCGATGGTCGATGCGCGCGACATCGGCGCGGTCGCGGCCCTGGAGCTGATCCGGCGCGAAGGGACCGCGGGACCTCTCACGCGCCTCAACCTCGTCGGGCCCGAGACGCTGACCGGGCCGGCCGTCGCGGCCATCTGGTCGGAGGTGCTGGGCCGCCCGGTCACCTATGGGGGCGACGACACGGCCGGGTTCGAGCAGAACCTGCGGAGCGTCATGCCGCCCTGGATGGCCTTCGACATGCGCCTGATGAGCGAGCGCTTCCAGACCGACGGGATGATCCCGGAGGCGGGCGACCGCGAGCGCCTGACCGCGATGCTCGGGCGCCCGTTGCACGCCTACCGCGAGTTCGCGGCCGGCCTCGGAGCCGGAGCGCGCTGAGTGTCGCCCGCGCGGGAACTCGGGCCGACACCCGATCGGCTCCATCTCGCGGGGGACCGCCCAGTGTGGAAACCGGGCCGTGGCAATGCGAGAGTAAGGGGATGTCTCCGCCTCGCTCCATCCGTTGGGTCATCGTCGGCAACAGCGGTTCGGGCAAAAGCACGCTGGCCGAGCGCCTGGGGCAGATCCTGCATCGGCCGATCTACGACCTCGATCGCGTTCACTGGCAGCCCGACGGACGCAAGCGCGACGAGGCCGATGCCAGGGCCCGCGTCGCCGAGATCGCGGCGACCGATGCGTAGATCGTCGAGGGGGTCTACGGCTGGCTCGCCGAGGTCGCCCTGGTGCGGGCGACCCGGCTTATCTGGCTCGACATCCCGTGGGACGCCTGCCGGGCCGGCCTGCTCGCGCGAGGCCTGCGGCGCGGCATGACCGTGACCGATCAGAACGATCTGCTGGCCTGGGCGCAGGACTATTGGACCCGGACCACGTCGTCATCGTTCACGGGCCACGAGCGGCTCTATCGCGGGTTCGCGGGCGAGAAGGCGCATCTGCGCACCCGCGGCGACGTGGCTGCCTTCGTACCGTGATTACGCTCGGGGCCGGACGGTGGATCCCGCGGGAGGTCCGGGCTTTCAATCCCGCCCCCGCCCCACCAGCCAGGCCGGATCGAACCAGCGGTCCGCCTCGCCGTCATAGGGCAGGCGGGTGATGTCCCATTGCTGGATGAAGGGCGCGTAGACGTTCCAGACCGCAATGCCGCCCCCGACATAGATGCGCCGGCCGGGGTAGCGCGCCAGCACCGCCCGCGGGTCCTCGTGCGAGCGGATGATGGCGATGGTGCGGTCCTGGTAGGCGAAGTCCGGCACCGCCTCGATGGTCTTCGGCCCGGCGATCAGCACGTGGCCCTGCGTCACGGCGAAGAAGCGCGTCACGTCCTCGACGTAGAGCGGGTCGGTGTTGCCCTCCCAGGGCAGCCGCCCGTGGAGGCCGAGCTGGCCCCGCTGCCCGATGGCGCACATCGCCCGCACGTCGATCATCGGCGCATTCTCTCCCGGTCCGGGCCCGGCGGGCCTCGATCGACTGATAGCCCGCCCGCCGGGCCGAGGGCCAGCCGGCCGAAGGGCGGGGGCTCACGATCCGGTCGACAGGACCGCCCCCTGCGCCGCCCGGCGCTCCGGCAGGGCCTTCGCGGGCATCGGCCGGCCGTAGAGATAGCCCTGGAGCTGGGTGCAGCCCTCGCGGCGCAGGCAGGCGGCCTGCTCGGGGGTCTCGACGCCCTCCGCCGTGGTGGCGATGCCGAGGCTGCGGCTGAGCCCGGCGATCGCCCGCACCACCGCCAGGGCCTCGCGGCTGTCGCAGATCTCGCGCACGAAGGACCGGTCGATCTTGATCTTGTCGAACCGGAACGCGCACAGGTAGCTCAAGCTGGAATAGCCGGTGCCGAAATCGTCGAGGGCGATCCGGACGCCGAGCTGCTTCATCTGCTCCAGGAGCGCGAGGTTGTTCGACGAGGCGTCGAGCAAAACCGACTCGGTGATCTCCAGCTCGAGCCGGCCGGCGGGCAGGCCGGAGGCGGCGAGCGCCGAGGCCACCCGGGCGGCGAGCGCCGGGCTGCGGAACTGCACCGGCGACAGGTTGACGGCGACGCGGCGGCCGCTCGTCCAGCGGCTCGCCTCCCGGCAGGCCTCGTGCAGCACGAAGGCGCCGATCTCGTGGATCAGCCCGGTCTCCTCGGCGATCGGGATGAAGTCGAGCGGCGGGATCGGGCCATGCACCGGATGCTGCCAGCGCAGCAGCGCCTCGTAGCCGATGGTCTCCCCGTCCTCCGCCCGCACGATCGGCTGGTAATGCAGGCCGAGTTCGCGCCGGGCGACCGCCCCGCGCAGGTCGGTCTCGATCAGCCGTCGGTAGCGGGCCGAGGCCGCGAACGTGCCGTGGAAGCGCTGGGGCCGGCCCCGCCCCGCGCGCTTTCCCTCGGAGAGCGCGAGGTCGCCGCAGCGCAGGAGCGCGTCGGCGCTGTCGGCGTCGATCGGCGCGAGGGCGATGCCGATGCTGAGGCCGGTCTCGATGCGGTGGCCCTCGATCTCGACCGGCGCGCCGGCCGCCTCGATCAGCCGGTCGGCCAGGGCCTCCGCCTCCGCCTCCGTCGCGAGGTGGGGAGCGACGGCCGCGAACTCGCCGCCGCCGAGGCGCGCCAGGGTGTCGCCCGGGCGCAGAGCGTCCCGGAGGCGTCCGGCGAGCGCGCAGAGCAGCTGGTCGCCGACCGGCTGGCCGAGGGTGTCGTTGATGCGCTTGAGGTCGTCGAGGTCGAGGCGCAGCACCGCCGTGCAGGTCCCCGCCGCGGCGTCGGAGGGCGTGGCGGCCAGGGCCGCGCCGAGCCGCTGCCGGAAGAGCGCGCGGTTGGGAAGGCCGGTCAGCCCGTCGTAATGGGCGAGGTGGTGGATCCGCACGCTCGCGGCGTGCTCCTCGCTGATGTCCTCGGCGATGAGCAGGCCGTGGAGCGGCGCCTCGCCTCGCCCGCCGATCGCCAGGGCGCGCATCCGGAGCCTGCGCGAGCCCCAGGCGGTCGGGACCGGCGCCTCGCAGGTGAGGGCGGCCGGCGTTCCGGCCGCCGCGGCTGGCGTTCCGGCCGCCGCGGCCGGCATTCCGGCCGCCGCGAGAGCGGTCCTCAGGAGCGCCGCGAGAGCGTCCGGCAGGACCGCGCCTGCCGGCCGGCCGACCAGCTCGCCGGCGCAGCCGCAGAGCAGCAATTCCGCCTGCCGGTTGGCGAGCCGGATCAGCCCGGTGCCGGCGTCCTGCACCACGACGATCGACGGCATGGTTGCGACCACGCTGTCGAGGAAGGTCGAGGTCGCGGCCAGTGCGTCGCGGTGGCGCTCGGCGGTCTCCTTGGCTTCCAGAAGCTGCAGCTCCTGCATCCGCCGGTCGCTGCGGTCGCGGGTGACCTTGGCGAAGCCGACGAGGCCGCCACCCTCGTCGCGGATCGCGTCGATGACGACGTCCGCCCAGAACGCGGTGCCGTCGCGGCGGATGCGCCAGCCTTCGGTCTGGAAGCGGCCGGATTCGCGGGCCTGGCGCAGGCCGGCCTCCGGCAGCCCCGCCGCCCGGTCCTCCGGCCTGTACAGGCAGGAGAAGTGCCGACCCACCATCTCGTCGCCGGTGAACTGCTTGGCCCGCTCCGCCCCCGTGTTCCAGTTCACGACGATCCCATGCGGATCGAGCATGAAGATCGCGTGATCGGTCACGCCCTGGACGAGCAGCCGGTACATGACGTCGATGCTTGCAGTCACGGCTGGCCGTCCCGTTTGCGGCCGGGCCCCGGCAAGGCCCAGTGTGATGAGGTTCCCTTGCGTTCTTGTTGAGCGGGAGGGTCCTAAGGCGGTGTTAAATCAGCCTGCCGCCGCAGCGAAAACGGTGTTTGTCGGACACGTCCCGAACTCTATTGGTTCAATGAGCATTTAGGGCTCAAAGTGAGCTTGCCGTGTCGAATTAGGACAAAATACCTATGTTTCGTGGCGGGAATCGCCGGCCGGGCATGCCCCAACCCTCGCCCCAGGCGCGGGGCTGGCCAGGAACATGAAGGGCGCGGGCCCACCGCTCTCCCGCGAGGGAGGGCGGTGGGCCCGCGCCCGATCGTCGAACGTTCTGTCCGAGCCGCCCCGCCGCAGGATCGGGGCCGCGGAAGAACAGCGCGCGGCCTTGCCTGCTCAGGCCGGCTTCTGCGGCGTCAGTACGCGCCCGGTCGGGAAGTCGTAGATCGTCCCGCTCTCGGTCCAGTCCGGGCTCACCAGGCGCAGGATGTGGGGCGCCAGATCCTCGGGCGTGCGCAGGGTCTCCGGGTCCTCGCCCGGCATCGCGGCCTTGCGCATCGCGGTGCGCAACGGCCCGGGATTGAGCAGCATCGCGCGCACCGGCGTCGAGGCGGTCTCGGCCGCGTAGGTGCGCACCAGCGCTTCCAGCGCCGCCTTCGACACCGCGTAGGGTCCCCAATAGGCCCGGCACGACGAGGCCGCGCCCGAGGTGACGAACACCGCCCGCCCCGCATCCGAGCGCCGCAGCAGCGGGTCGAGGGAGCGGATCAGGCGCCAGTTCGCCGTGACGTTGACGTCCATCACGCTGGCCCAGACCTTCGGGTCGACATGGCCGAGCGGCATCAGCTTGCCGAGCACGCCGGCATTGCCGACGAGCACGTCGAGCCGGCCCCAGCGTTCGTGGATGGCGGCGCCGAGGCGGTCGATGGCGTCGTAGTCGCACAGGTCGAGGGGGACGAGGGTGGCGGAGCCGCCCGACGCCCGCACGGCATCGTCGAGGTCCTCGAGCGCGCCCTGTGTGCGGGCGACCGCGATCACGTGGGCGCCGGCCGCGGCGAGCGCCAGGGAGGCCGCGCGGCCGATGCCGCGCGAGGCCCCGGTGACGACCGCGATGCGGTCCGCGAGAGGCTTGTGGGAGAGGGGCGGGGAGGGAGGGCTATCGGACATGCGCTCGGTCTGCTTCGGGTTCAATCGGCCTCGGCGAGGATCGCCATCCGGCGCGGCGAGGCGACCGCGAGGTCGGTCAGCGGCGTCGGGTAGTCGCCGGTGAAGCAGTGATCGGTGTATTGCGGGCAGGCGGCGTCGCGGCTCTCCTCGCCCATCGCCCGGTAGAGCCCGGCGATCGACAGGAAGGCGAGGGAATCGGCGCCGATATACTGGCGCATGCTCTCGAGGTCGTGGGTCGCGGCGAGCAGCTTCTCCTTCTCCGGCGTGTCGATGCCGTAGAAGTCGGGATGGGTGATCGGCGGCGAGGCGATGCGGAAATGCACCTCGCGGGCACCGGCCTCGCGCATCATCCGGACGATCTTCACCGAGGTGGTGCCGCGCACCAGGCTGTCGTCGACGAGGACGATGCGCTTGCCCTCGACCGCGGCGCGGTTGGCCGAGTGCTTCATCCGCACGCCGAGCTCGCGCACCGACTGGGTCGGCTGGATGAAGGTGCGGCCGACATAGTGGTTGCGGATGATGCCGAGCTCGTAGGGCAGCCCGGTCTGCTGCGCGTAGCCGAGCGCCGCCGGCACGCCGGAATCCGGCACCGGGATGACGATGTCGGCCTCCGCCGGCGATTCCTTCGCCAGTTCGAGGCCGATATTCTTGCGCACCGTATAGACGTTCTTGCCGTTCACGATCGAATCGGGACGGGCGAAGTAGATGTACTCGAAGATGCAGGGACGGAGCGGTTGCGCCCGGGCGAAGCGGATCGATTCGATGCCCTCTTCCGAGATCACCACCATCTCGCCGTTCTCGACGTCGCGCACGAAGCGGGCGCCGATGATGTCGAGGGCGCAGGTCTCGGAGGCCAGGATGTAGCGGCCGTCGAGCTCGCCCAGCACCAGCGGGCGGATGCCGAGGGGATCGCGGGCGCCGATCAGCTTCTTGTTCGTCATCATCACGAGGGCGTAGGCGCCCTCGATCTGGCGCAAGGCGTCCATCACCCGGTCGACGATGCGCACGTGGCGCGAGCGGGCGACGAGGTGGAGGATCGCTTCCGTGTCGGAGGTCGACTGGCAGATCGCGCCGTCGCGCACGAGCTGGCGGCGCAGCAGGAGGCCGTTGGTCAGGTTGCCGTTATGGGCGACCGAGAGGCCGCCGGTCTCCAGCTCGGCGAAGAGCGGCTGCACGTTGCGCAGGATCGTCTCGCCGGTGGTCGAGTAGCGGACGTGGCCGATCGCCGTCTCGCCCTTCAGGCGCTCGATCGTGGCGAGGTCGGAGAACGAGTCGCCGACGAGGCCCATGCGGCGCTCGGAATGGAACACCCTTCCGTCGAACGACACGATGCCGGCCGCCTCCTGGCCCCGATGCTGCAGGGCGTGGAGGCCGAGCGCCACGATCGCGGCGGCATCCGGATGGCCGTAGATGCCGAAGACGCCGCACTCCTCGCGCAGGGTATCGCCGTCGAGGTCGAGATCGCCGCCGAACGCTTCGCTCGCCCCGGGGGCACCCCGGAAGGTTTCGCTGCGTGCTGACATGATGAGAAGCCCCTGGTGGCCGGTCACCGCACGGCCTCGCCTCGCCGACCCCGCGCACCGGTCATCCGCGCGCGGGCCTGATTCGCTTGAGCGAAGCAGGGCCCGGGCCACCTGCGTCGTGCCTCGCGCCCGATCGAGATGCGTCCGAATTCTTGCCTCGCGCCGGCTATGTAGTCGCTGCCGTTGGCGGAACCAAGGCGTCAAACGTGCGTTGCGCGGCGTATCACACATGCAAAGGGCGCCGGTCGGGCGCCCTTGTGCCGGTCGATGTGAGCGTCGTGCGGCCGAGTCAGCGGCGCGGGCTGGCGTCGGTCCGGCGCTGGGGCGGGGCGTCGGCCTCCGCCGGGGCATCGGTGCCGGGATCGGTCTCGGGCTTGGGCTTGCGGAACTGCTTGAGCAGGCCTTCCGGGTTGTCCGGCAGCATCGCCACGAGCTTCTGGCCGCTATTCTCCAGGATCTCGCGGCTGCGGGCCTGCTGGGCCCAGTCCGGCACCTTGCCCTGGACCAGCCAGGCGAGGAACACCCAGCCGATCACGCAGATCAGGAAGCCGCGGGCCGCCCCGAAGGCGAGGCCGAGGCTGCGGTCGACCGCGCCGATGCGCGAATCGAGGATCAGATCCGAGATCTTCACGGTGATCACCGAGACCACCAGGAGGGTCACGAGGAAGATCGCGGCGATCGAGACCACCAGCGAGACGGTGTCGCTGGAGACGTGCTGCTTCACGGTCGGCAGCAGCAGCGGGTGCAGGTACCAGGCGAGGCCGGCCGCCGCGACCCAGGCCACGATCGCCAGCACCTCGCGGGTGAAGCCCCGCACCGCCGCGAGCAACGCGGAGATGACGACGACACCCAGCACGACGAGATCGAGAACGGAGAACGGCATCGGCAGGAACGGTTCGGGGGCTGTTGCGTTGCCTCGGGATCGCGGCTGCCCTGACCGCCGGGGTTGTATACGCTGCCGGATGTGATCCGTCACCCTCGCCGTCGCCCGTGCGCTGACAAGCCGGCGGCTCACATGTCCTCGTCGTCGTAGGCCGGCATCCGCTGCGGTTGGCGCCGCCCGCCGCGGGCCGGCTTGCCGTTGGCGGCGACACCCGCCACCAGATCGGCGATGTGGCGCAGGGATTCGGCCGGAAACCCCTTCTCGGACCCGTCGCGGCCGCTTCCTTCTCGACCTTGGGGCATCAGCGCCTTGGCGAAGCCGAGCTTCTGCGCCTCCTTCAGCCGCGCCGGCGCCTGCGCCACCGGGCGGATCGCCCCCGACAGGCCGACCTCGCCGAAATACACCGCGTCCGACGGGAGCGCCGCGCCCGAGAGCGAGGAGACCAGGGCCGCCGCCACCGCGAGGTCGGCGGCGGGCTCGCTGATGCGCAGGCCCCCGGCCACGTTGAGGTAGACGTCGTGCCCCCCGAGCCGGATGCCGCCATGGGCCTCCAGCACCGCCAGCACCATCGACAGGCGGTTGGGATCCCAGCCGACCACGGCGCGGCGCGGCATGCCCAGCGCCGAGGGCGCCACCAGGGCCTGGATCTCGACGAGGAGGGGCCGCGTGCCCTCCATCCCGGCGAAGACCGCGGTGCCCGGCGCCGCGAGGTCGCGCCCGGCGAGGAACAGGGCCGAGGGGTTCGGCACCTCCGAGAGGCCCCCGTCGGTCATCTCGAACACCCCGATCTCGTCGGTCGGGCCGAAACGGTTCTTCACCGCGCGCAGGATGCGGAAATGGTGGCCCTGGTCGCCCTCGAACGAGGCCACCGCGTCGACCATGTGCTCGACCACGCGGGGGCCGGCGATCTGCCCGTCCTTGGTGACGTGACCGACCAGGATGACGGCGGTGCCGGAGGTCTTGGCGAAGCGGATCAGGCTCTGGGCCGAGCCGCGGACCTGCGTCACCGTGCCGGGGGCCGATTCCACCGTCTCGGTCCACATCGTCTGGATCGAATCGATGATCGCGAGCGCCGGCGGACGGCCCTGGCTCAGGGTGGCGATGATGTCCTCGACATTGGTCTCGGCGGCAAGCTCCACGGGGGCGCCCGACAGGCCGAGCCGCTCGGCCCGCAGGCGCACCTGGCCCACCGCCTCCTCGCCCGAGATGTAGGCGACGCGCTCGCCCCGCTTCGCCAGGGCGGCGGAGGCCTGCATCAGCAGCGTCGACTTGCCGATCCCGGGATCGCCCCCGAGCAGGATCACCGAGCCGCGCACGAAGCCGCCGCCGGTCACCCGGTCGAGCTCGGCGATGCCGGACGAGGTGCGCGGCGCCTCCTTGACCTCGCCCGTTAGCCCTTCGAGTGGAAAGATCCGGCCCCGGGCCCGGCTCGGCCGCGTCGCGACCGGGCCGGAGACGGGGCTCGCCGCGCCGGTCTCCTCGACGATCGTGTTCCAGCCGTTGCAGGCCTCGCAGCGCCCGCGCCAGCGGTTGTAGACCGCGCCGCAGGACTGGCAGGCGAAGGTCTGGTGGTTCTTCGCCATCGGCGGCGGATCTCCGAGAGGGGTGGCCGCGCGCCGGCAGCCTCCCGTGTTCCTGATATGTCCCGAGGGGGACACGGTTGCAACCGCGCCCCGCGACGGTTCCGAAACGAACCTGCCGCGCTCGCGTCCCAATCCGCGGCGACAGCTCGGGCCTCTCCTCAGCGAAGGACGCTTGCCCGATGTCCCGGTCCGGCCAGGGTTTTCATTATGACCGCCTCCAGCGCGGCTTCCACTGGCTGATGGCGGCCCTGATCGTCATCGCGCTCGGCCTCGGCATCTACGCCGCCTGGCAGGTGCCCGGCACCTCGCCGCGGCGCGAGCTGCTCGACATCCACAAGTCGCTCGGCCTGACGGTGCTGCTGCTCCTGCCCCTGCGCTTCGTCTACCGGCTCGTCGCCGGCGAGCCGGCCTACCGCTCAGCCCCCTCCCGGAGCGCCCATCTCGCCGCGACCCTGGCGCATCTGACGCTCTACGCCCTGATGGTGCTCCTGCCCGTCAGCGGCTACGTCTACTCGGCGGCGGGCGGCTACGGCCTGCCCTGGTTCGGGGTTTTTTCCTTCCCGCGCCTCGTCCCGGTCGACAAGGCGCTGTCGCAGGCGGGCTACGGCGCCCATTACTGGATCGCCTGGGGCTTCGGGATCCTGCTCGGCCTGCACCTGCTGGCGGTCGCCTGGCACGCCTGGATCCGCCGCGACGAGGTGGTGGGGCGGATGTGGCCGCGGCGGGTGGCCGGGGGTTGAGGCGAGTTCGGCCTGATCTGATCCGGCGGCGCCAAACGCGGGTTTCCTCCTCCCCCGCGGGCGGGGAGAGGAGAGAACCCGAGCCTGTTCTTTCATCTGACTGCCCTGCGGCTCACGGTGGGAGCGGACCTTGCGCCGGATCCGTCAGGCGGCCACGAACGCCGCCTCCACCAGCCCTCCCACCCGCTCCGCCCCCAGCGCCTCGTCGAACAGGATGCGGTAGACGATCGGCGCGACGACCCGGTCGAGAATCGTGTCGATGTCCGGAAACGCCTCGTTGCGGGATGCGGCGCGCTCCGCGATGGCGGCGATCTGCTGCCTGACATAGCCGCAGCAGCGCCGCGGGCCAGCCTCGCCCTCGGCCGCCAGCACGTCGCGGATCATCTCGCGGCCGAGGCTGGAGGCCATCTCCTCGGCATATTGCTCGGCCCAGGCCAGGAGGTCGCCGATTCCGCTGCCCGTCTCGACCGGCACCATGTCCGGCCGAAGCCGCTCGACCGCGACGTCGGCCAGAAGCTCGTTCAGCTCGCCCCAGCGCCGGTAGATCGTCGAGGGCGTGACGCCGGCCTCGGCGGCGATCAGCGGGATCGTCACCTCGGCGCGGTCGAGCCGGGCGAGGAGATCCCGTGTGGCGCGATGCACCGAAGCCTGGACCCGCGCGCTGCGCCCGCCCGGACGCGGCCCTCCCTCCCTCTCCGCCATCGCTGCCTCGCCTTCCAAACGCAAAGAATTTGCTTTTAGCACGCCGTGGCGCTAGATCCTTAACGCAACGGATTTGCTTTAGGGGCATGACGATGCGCACAGGTCAAGGATCCCGGCGGGTCGACCCGCTCGTCGTCCACGCCGTGACGCTCGGGGCGTTCTTCGCCGCCGCGGCGGCACCGACGCCGCTCTACCGGATCTACCAGGAGACGCTGGCCCTCTCGCCGGTCTTCGTCACCCTGGTCTTCGCGGTCTATGCGGTGGCCCTGCTCAAGGCGCTGCTCGTCGCCGGCTCGCTCTCCGACCATCTCGGGCGCCGGCCGGTGATCGCCGGGGCGTTGTGGCTCGAGGCCGCGGCGATGGGCCTGTTCCTCCTGGTCGGAAACGGGCCCGGCTGGCTCGTCGTCGCCCGGATCGTCCAGGGATTCGCCACCGGCATCGCCGCCGCCTCCCTGGGCGCCGCCCTCGTCGATGTCGGCCGCGCCCGCGGGCCGATCGTCAATGCGGTGGCACCGCTCGCCGGCATGGGCGTCGGGGCGCTGGGCACCAGCGCGCTGATTCAATATGCGCCGCTGCCGCTGCACCTCGTCTACGGCCTCCTTCTCTGCACCTTCGCCGGGCTGGCGCTGGCGATCTGGCTGATTCCCGAGAGTGCCGCACGGCGGCCGGGGGCGCTCGCGTCCCTGAAGCCCCGCATGGCCGTCCCGCCCCGGATCCGGCGGCCGCTCGCCCTGGTGACGCCGATCAACATCGCCAACTGGACGCTCGGCGGCTTCTACCTGTCGCTGATGCCCTCGGTGGTCGCGGCGGCCACCGGCAGCCGCGCGCCGCTCACCGGCGGCGCCGTCGTCACCGCCCTGATGGTGGCGGGCGCTGTCACCGTCCTGCTGCGCCGCACGGCGCCGCCGCGGGAGAACCTGACCTTCGGGGTCCTCACCACCGCTCTCGGCGTCGTCGGGGTCGTCGGCGGCATCCACGCGGCGAGCGTACCGGTGCTGATCTTCGCCACCCTGGTCACCGGCTGCGGCTTCGGCACCAGCTTCCTCGGCTGCCTCGGCACGATCATGCCGCTCGCCGAGCCCGACGAACGCGCCGGGCTGCTCGCCGCCTTCTACGTCCAGAGCTACCTCGCCTTCAGCCTGCCGGCGGTCGGCGCCGGCTTCCTCGCCCGCGCCCTCGGCTACGCGGCGACGGCCGATCTCTACGCGGCGGCGATCCTGGTGGTGAGCCTGACCGGCCTCGGGCTGCTGCGGGCGCGGTCGGGGCGGGGGCTGGCGGTGGCATAGGCACGGAGGCGCCCGATCACGGGATTCCTCCTCACAGGATTCGTCTGGCCGCATGCACGAGCCGGCACGCCGCCGCTCCGAAGCGTCCGCGCAGCCCCGGCGGTCCCGCCGGAAGCCGGCCGCCG
The DNA here is from genome assembly GCF_003058325.1 of Methylobacterium currus. Classification (NCBI taxonomy): domain Bacteria; kingdom Pseudomonadati; phylum Pseudomonadota; class Alphaproteobacteria; order Hyphomicrobiales; family Methylobacteriaceae; genus Methylobacterium; species Methylobacterium currus. The sequence goes on along the minus strand of NZ_CP028843.1, from coordinate 6,416,834 downwards.
AACTCCTCCCGGATCGTCCCGAGGATCTCCGCGACCTGGCTCTCCTGGTCGCTGCCGGGTCCGAGCCGCGCCAGCTCGTTCACCGCCCGGTGCGGCGGCTCGGCGACGCGGGTGTTCCAGCCGGTGCCCCAGACCCGGCGGGCGAGGGCGTCGTTGAGCCGGTCGTAGACCTCGGCGACGCGCGCGGTCATCGCCCGGTCGAGGGCGCGGAACGGCTCGGCATCGAGGCCGCGCGCCTGCGCCAGGGCATCGATGCGGGCGGTCACCGCGCGGGCGAGCCCCTGCGGGCCGCCGGCGCCGTCCGCCCGCAGGCGGCGCGACACCTCGACGCCGACGGGACCGAGGCTCTCGTTGGTGCGATAGGCGAGGTCGGCGGGCGTCAGGAGCGGCAGCAGGCGGTCGGCCAGCCCGAGCTCGACCGCGATCCGCGCGATGAGTGGGGCCGGCGATCGCCGGTCCTGGACCGGCACGAGATGCACCCGCCACGCCGCTTCCCGCGCCCAGCTCCGCAGGCCGCGCCAGTAATCGAACCGCCGCGCCCGCAACTCGGTCTCGAACGACACCCTGAAGGCCTGGGCCTCGCGCAGGAACTGGATCCGCCAGGTATATTGCGATTGCAGGTAGGCCGCCTGCGGGCGCACCGTCATCAGGATCTCGGGCCGGAAGCCGCGGCGCTCGAACAGACCGCAGAGGAGCTTCGGCGCCCGGTGCCAGGGCGGCAGCAGGCACAGGCTCTCGTAGGAGAGGACGGCGACGTCGTCCCGGCTCTCGGCCAGCGTCCGGTCGAGGCGGTCGAGGAGCTCGCCCCGCTCCCGCCGCGGCCGGCGCCCGTCCAGGGTCTCGCCGAGATGCTGGTGGCTGACATGCGGATCGGCAGCCGAGGCCGGTGTCAGCGCGGGGTAGAGGATGCCCGCCCGGTGCAGGTCGTCCCGGCGGGTATGCAGCAGCATCTGCAGCGACGACGTGCCGGTGCGCGGCGTGCCGATATGGAGGATGGCGCGGCGCATCGGAGCCCTCAGTGCGGGGTCCTGCGCGGGCATGCATCCGACGGAGCGGCCCGGTCGGTCGGGGATGCGCGGGGCATCGTCCGGTCAGGGATCATGCGGATCTCCCATGCCTGCGCCGGCGCCCCGAAGGACGCAGGTCAGCCCGAGCCGACGCGACGGGGGACCATGGTCCCATCCCGCCGGCGCTCACGGCTCAAGCGGAGCCGTTCGCGAGACAAAATGCGTGCACAAGCCAGGCAATTTTGCGGCATATTGGGCCGGCTGCCGAGCAAAAAGCCCGTTCTTTAAAGAGGAGAGCCGGACGATCTTGCGATCGGGATACGCCCTATCTCCGTGATGTTGCCAGGTGACCGCTTCGAAGATCGGAGTTCTACGTCGATGCGAAATAATTTTTTGATGGAAGTGTTGCCGGGCGCGTTTCCGCTTCGATGCGACATGTTGTGTTGCATGAACGACTGTTGCCGCGCTGCGCTCAGCGCAGGCCGCCGCCGACCACGCCGGCCTCGACGGCGACCGACAGCCGGTCGGTGATCGCCCATTCGACCCCGACATGCGCGTTCGGCAGGATTGCGATGTCGTCGCGCGAGAACGGGGCCGAGCCCGGTGTCGCCCCGGCCCTGACCGTGCCGTGGACCGCCGCCGCGCCGGCGCGCGCGTAGAGCAGCACCTCCGGCGTCAGGAGCGTGCCGACCTTCACCTGCACCGCACCGGCGAAGTCGCGGGTGTAGCTCAAGGCCCCGAAGCCCGGCGTCAGGCCGCCGGAGGTCGCCGCGAGGTAGTCGAACCCGCCGGAGATGCCGTAGACGAACCGGCCCTCCCGCCACAGCCGCCCGCCCTCGACGCCGATGGTCGGCCCGGCATAGCTGCCGAAATGCCGCGACGACACCGCCTCGAACCCGGTCGAGAGCCGGGCATAGGAGCCGGACCAGCGCCCGTCCCCACCAGGGCCCTCCTCGAGGTTTTTGGGCCAGGCGAAGACGGGCAGGAATCCGAAGCCGACGAGGCCCTGCGCCGCGCCGGGATCCGGCCTGAGGGCGCAGAAGCCGAGGACGAGGCAGGCCGCGAGGCGGCGGCGGGAGCGGGAATCGGCGCATCCGGTCATGGCGCCACGATAGCCGAGAGCCGGACGCTCCGCATCCGGGGGCGCGGCGAGGATTGGTCTCTGCGGACAGCGACGGACGAAGCGCCCACCGGGATACGGATCGCGGGCGAGGCAGGACAAGACCGCTTCAGGGCGGTCAGGATTCCGTCCCGGCCGATGATGCACCGTCAGGAGCGCGCGACGGCCCTTCGGGCGGAATCCAGGACGACACGGCGTCCAGCACCGCCGCCTGCGCCTCCGGATGGTTCATCAGCCAGGTATGATGGGCCGGCACCGTGCGCCACCGCTCGCCGGCGCCGAGCCGTGCGCTCTCCAGGCTGACCAGGCCGTCATGCGGCTCGGGGATCCGGCCGCGGAAGAGCGGGATGAGCGCCCGCGTGCCGGCCACCACCGCCATCGGGCAGGCCGGCACCGGGACCGCCCCGGCGGCGTCGCGGCGCAGGTCGCGGAGGGCCGGACCGAACACCGCCCGACCGAGCCAGCAGCGCGACACGAGGTCGGCCGCCTCGCTGCCGCGGTTCGGCGTGCCCAGCATCACCAGTCCGGCCGCCAGATCGGGGTCGGAGGCGGCGAGGTGCCGGGCGACGAGGCCACCCATGGAATGCCCGACGAGGACGACCGGGGTCCCGGCGCGGCGCCGGATCGCCGACAGGGCCGGTCGCAGATGCTCGGCGCAGGCGGCGAGGCCGAGGCGGCGGGACGGGTAGCCGAGGGTCTCCACGCGGTAGCCGGCGGCGGCGAGGCGGGCGGCGAGCCGCGCCATGCTGCGCCGCGTGCGTCCCAGGCCGTGCAGCAGCACCACATTCATGCTCGCCCCGGGGCAGGATTCAGGAGACCGGTGCCTCCGCCGGAGCCGCCGCGCGGCCGACCCGGTCCATCGTCTGTCAGGGAGGGGAGTGGTGGGCGCACTAGGGCTCGAACCTAGGACCCGCTGATTAAGAGTCAGCTGCTCTACCAACTGAGCTATGCGCCCGTCGCTCGCGAGAGCGAAAGGGGAACGGCCACCAACCGTTCCTCTGGTGCCGGATACCCGAAGGTCTCCGGTTCAAGTTACCACGAGAGTAACTTGGGACTTTTGGTGGGCGCACTAGGGCTCGAACCTAGGACCCGCTGATTAAGAGTCAGCTGCTCTACCAACTGAGCTATGCGCCCGCGCTCACAAGAGCGCCACCGGGGAAGCCACCAAACCGCCCCGGCGGTGAGGGTCGTTTAATGGGCCGGCGGCGGGCTGTCCAGCCCCGATCCCGCCGACCCGTCGATTTTTTGCCGGCTGGCTCCCGACGGGGTCCGGTCTACTCGGCGGCAGCGTGCTGGGCGTGCTGGGCGTGCAGGCGGCTGGCGCCGGCCATCAGCTTGTTCAGCGCGGCGAGATAGGCCTTGGCCGAGGCGACCAGGGTGTCCGGGTCGGCGCCGCGGGCGGTGACGATGCGGTCGTCCTGGCGCAGGCGCACCGAGACCTCGGCCTGGGCGTCGCTGCCGCCCGTCACCGCGTGGACGTCGTAGAGCTCCAGGGCGGCCTCGTGCGGCACCAGGGCCTGGATGGCGTTGAACACCGCGTCGACCGGGCCGTTGCCGTCGACCTCCTCGGTGACGATGCGGTCCTCGATGGCGAGCTTCATGGTCGCCCGCTGCGGGCCGCGGGTGCCGGCGACCACGGTCAGCGAGACCAGCCGGATGCGGTCGTGGGCAGTGGCCAGGTTCTCGTCGACGAGGGCCTCGATGTCCTCGTCGTAGACATGCTTCTTGCGGTCGGCCAGCGCCTTGAACCGCTCGAACGCGTCCTGGAACTGGTTGTCGGACAGGCGATAGCCCATGTCGTCGAGCTTGGAGCGGAAGGCGGCCCGGCCCGAATGCTTGCCCATCACCAGCGAGGTCTTGTGCACGCCGACCGATTCCGGCGTCATGATCTCGTAGGTGGTCTGGTTCTTCAGCATCCCGTCCTGGTGGATGCCGCTCTCGTGGGCGAAGGCGTTCCGGCCGACGATCGCCTTGTTGTACTGCACCGGGAAGTGGGTGGCGCCGGCCACCAGCTTCGAGGCACGCACGAGCTGGGTGGTGTCGATGCCGGTCGCATAGGGCAGCACGTCGGCGCGGGTCTTGATCGCCATCACGATCTCCTCCAGCGCCGCGTTGCCGGCCCGCTCGCCGATGCCGTTGATGGTGCACTCGATCTGGCGCGCGCCGCCCTCGATGCCGGCGAGCGAGTTCGCCACCGCCAGCCCCAAGTCGTTGTGGCAGTGGACCGAGAAGACCGCCTTGTCGGCGTTCGGCACCCGCTCGCGCACGGCGCGGAACATCGCCCGGTATTCCTCGGGCGTGGCGTAGCCGACCGTGTCGGGCAGGTTGATCGTGGTGGCGCCCACCCGGATCGCTGCCTCCACGCAGCGGCACAGGTAATCGATCGGCGTGCGGGTCGCGTCCATGGCCGACCACTCGACGTCCTCGACGAGGTCGCGGGCCTGGGCCACCGTCTTCAGGATGATCTCCAGGACCTCGTCCTCGGTCTTGCGCATCTGGTGGGCCAGATGGATCGGCGAGGTCGACACGAAGGTGTGGATGCGCCCGCGCTTGGCAAATTTCACCGCCTCGCCGGCCCGCGCGATGTCGGCCGGGATCGCCCGGGCGAGGCCCGCGATCACCGCCGACTTGGAGCGGCGGGCGATCTCCGCCACCGCCTCGAAATCGCCGTTGGAGGCGATCGGGAAGCCGGCCTCGATGATGTCGACACCCATCGTGTCGAGCATCTCGGCCACCGCCAGCTTCTCCTCCAGCGTCATCGTGGCGCCGGGGCATTGCTCGCCGTCGCGCAGGGTGGTGTCGAAGATCAGCACGCGCTCGGCGGAGGCAGCAGTGGACATGGCGGTGGACATGGCGGAGCGGGCAGCCTGGTCGGTCATGGTCTGGAATCCTGGTTCGCCCGGGAAACAGGTCGCGCGGGCGCGGCGTCGGATAAGGTGTCTCTGTCCTCAGATCCCCCAAGGGCCCAGGCGCGCGCCCGGACGGCCCTCAGGGGCTGATAAGGAGAAGAAGGCCGCCGAGAAGGAGCGCGCGCGACCGTGCCGCCGAAAGGGCGGTCGTCGGAAGCGTCAGCGGGGAGCCGGCATGAGCCACGGCTCGCGTCTCCTGAAGGGTGATGAACCCGGTGCGAGGGTGGCCTGTGTACCGGGCCCGATGATCGATGACAAGGGTGCGGTGGCAAGTCGCGGCGGACGCAGCGTCGCCCCGTGATTGACCGCCCCATCCGTGCTTGCCACAAGCTTGGCCGCACATGCTCAATTCCAAGTGGAGCTTTCCCGTGTCGTATTGGAAGCCCGGACTCGCCCTCGCGGCCCTCCTCGCCGTCGCCGCCTGCCAGTCGAAGCCGGCCGCTCCGCCCGCCGCGTCGCTCGGCCCGGTCGCGGCGCTCCCCGCCGGGGCGCTGCCCCCGGGCACCGGCTGCGGCCCGGCCATCGCCCGCACGCAAGCCGTCGTCGACAGCGACGTCGCCACCGGCAACCTCAACGCCCCGGTCGGCAAGCGCTTCTCGGCCGACCTCGCCAACGCGTCGTCGGCCTGCGCGGCCGGCCGGGACGGCGAGGCCCTGCGCCTGCTCGCCGCCGCCAAGGCCCGCTACGGCTACCCGTAGGCCTTCAAAGAAGCGTCCCGCGTGACGCTTGCGCGAGGTCGGCGATCAGGTCGTCGGCCTCCTCAAGGCCGGCATTGAAGCGGAACATCACGCCCTTGGGCAGAGATTCCCCGGGCAAGCTCGCCGGATCGCGGTGCGGATGGACCGGCAGCACCAGCGAGACGTGGCCGCCCCAGCTCTCGGCGACGCGAAACAACAGCAATGCGTCGACGAAGGCGTGGACCCGCTCGACCGGAAGGCCCTCGTCGAACGCGACCGTGAACAGGCTGTTGCCGGCGCCGAAATACTGCCGGAAGCGGGCGTGGTACGGGCTGCCTGCGCGGGTCGGGCTCAAGGTTTCGGCCGTGAAGGGCTGAGCCTCGAACCATGCCATCAGCGCCGCGGCGCTGGCCGCGTGGCGGTCCAGGCGGTCCCTGGCGCTGTCGACCCGGTGGAACAGGCGGGTGCAGGTCTGGGGCGACACCGCGCCGTGGCCGCTGATCCGGAGCTGGCGGCGCAGGCGGGCGATGTCCGCCTTGTCGCGGGCCACCACGATGCCGCTCGGCGTATCGCCGTAGCCGCCCTCGTACTTTGTCGTCGCCTGGACCGCGATCCCGATGCCGTGCTCCAGCGGCCGGAAGCGCACGTGGCTCGCCCAGGTATTGTCCATCGCGGTCCGCAGGCCTGCCCGCGTCGCTTCCGCGACGATGCCGGCGATGTCCGGGATCTCGAAGGTGCCGCTCGCCGGCGCCTCGAGATAGACCATCGTGTCGGCGGGCGCGAAATGCCGGCCCGCCTCCCGGATGCGGGCGCCGACCTCCTCTCCCGACGCGCCGGCCGGGTAGGTCAGCAGCGCGGCCCGGCCGGTCTCCGAGAGGTAGCGCCGGGCCGGGAAGTAGAGGGCATCCGGGATCAGCACGGCCTTCGGGGCGAAGGCGTCGAGCATCGTGGCGATCGCCGCGAGACCGGAGGCGCAGACGATCGCGCCGGCGCCGCCATGCAGCTGGGCGAACTTCGCGCAGACCGCGTCGGCCTCCGGCGATTGGACGACACCGTACTCGGCGCCGCCCCAAGGCGCGCGGCCCGCCGCGTCGGCCGCCTCGTAATCGCCGAGCGTATCGAAGCCGACGCTGCTCTGGCCGAGCGAGCCGAGATCGGAGAAGGCCCGGGCGTGCCCGAGGCCGCGGGGATTGAGGTGGCCGCGCGACGCGGCGAGATCGACGATCGGCGCGTGGATCCGGCGCGTCGCCGGCCGGCACCCGGCGAGGAAGGCCGCGCGCCGCCCGGCCTTGGTGCCGGTCTCTGGTCCGGCCTCTTGGGATGACGGGGCGGGCGGGGAATGCGGCACGGCGGCGTCTCCGTCTCAGGGGATTCACGCCTATAGGCCCGTCCCGCGCCGCCGGCCACGCGGGACGGCGCGCAAGCGACGCCATAGGCGCTTCGGATTGCCGAGGCGCGCCCTAGATCGGAGGCGAGACGCAGGAGCCCGGCAGACCCGATGCAATCCCCGCCCGACAACCTCGACGCCCACGCCCTCGGCCGCGCCGCCCCCGGGAAGGGCCTCGCCCGCGAGGCCTGCCCCTATGCCGAGGGCACCGAGGCCCGGGAGCGCTGGCTCTCCGGCTACGACGAGGCCGTGGCGGCGGGGGCCGAGCCGGTGACCGGCGGCCTCAAGCGCGAACCGGGCCGCTGACATCCCGGCATGGATGCGCGCAATCCTGTCCGCCCCGGCCTCGACCGCAAGGCGGTCGGCGCCGTGGTGCTCGGCAACGCCCTCGAATTCTACGACTTCACCGTCTACGCCTTCTTCGCCAAGGCGATCGGCGAGGCGTTCTTCCCCGCCTCCGACGCGAGCCACAGCCTGCTCGCCTCGCTCGCCCTGTTCGGGGCCGGCTACGTCATGCGGCCGATCGGCGGCGCCCTGATCGGGGCGCTGGCCGACCGGTCCGGGCGCAAGCCCGCCATGCTGGTCACGATCGTGCTGATGGCGCTCGGCATGCTGATGCTCGCCGCCTGCCCGGGCACCACGCAGATCGGGGGGTGGGCGCAGGGGATCGTCATCGTCGCCCGGCTGATCCAGGGCCTGGCGCTCGGCGGCGAGGTCGGCCCCTCGACCGCCTACCTGCTGGAGGCGGCGCCGGCGAAGCATCGCGGCTTCGTCACCAGCTGGCAGATCGCCAGCCAGGGCTGCGCGGCCCTGTTCGCCGGCCTGCTGGCGACGGCGCTCGCGCTCACGCTCGGCGATGCCGCCATGGCGGCCTGGGGCTGGCGGGTGATGTTCCTGGTCGGCCTCGCCGTGGTGCCGGTCGGCCTCGTCATCCGCAGCCACCTGCCGGAGACCGGGGGCATCGCCCGGGAGCCGGACGCCGCATCCTCGACCGGGGCGGTGATCGGCCGGCTGCTGCGCGAGCATGGCCGCCTGCTCGGGCTGACCTTCCTGGTCGTCGCCGCCTCGACGGTCTCGAACGCCGTCGGCACCAACATGCCGGTCTATGCCGGCGCGACGCTCGGCCTCTCCGAGACCGCCGCGACCGCGGTGCCGATCGCGCTCGGCCTCGCCTCGGTGGCCTTCCCGTTGCTGGGTGGATTCCTCGCCGACCGCTACGGCCGGCGCCCGGTGATGATCTGGCCTCGCGCCCTGGTGCTGGTCCTGGCGGTGCCGGCCTTCGCCTGGCTCCTGCGGGACCCCAGCCCGCTGGCGGTCTACGCCGTGACCTTCCTGCTGTCGGCGCTGTCCTCGATCAACGCGGCGGCGGTCATCGTGGGCATCCCGGAATCGCTGCCGCGGGCGGTGCGCAGTTCCGGCCTCGCCATCGTGTACGCGCTCGCGGTGTCGGTGTTCGGCGGCAGCACCAACTACGTCATCAACTGGCTGATCACCGCGACGGGCGACCGGATGGCGCCGGCCTACTACCTCGCCGCCTTCAGCCTGATCGGCACGGCGGCGGCGTGGTTGCTGCCGGAGACGCGGGGGCGGGTCCTCGATGCGGGGCAGGGGCGGTCGCGATAGGCGCTCACAGCCGCCGCCGCCCGACCGCCAGCCCCCCGAGCAGCAGGGCCGCCGTCGCGGCCAGCCCCGCGGCGACGCCGGCGCTCGCCAGCGGGTGCAGGCTCGCCCGCGTATAGGCGCTGGTGCGCATGACGTAGACCGGCGGGTCGCCGCGCTCCTCTCCGGCCCGCACCGGGGCGTGGAGGGCGCCGGCCGGGTCGCGGGGCGGCTCGGCGCGCTTCTGCAGCGCGATGATGGCGGGGGCCAGCTCGTCATAGGCGCCGGGCGCGAAGTCCTTGCCCATCACGAACAGCTTGCCGCCGCCGCCGACGAAGATGTCGCGCTGCGGGTGCACGGCGGCGTGCAGGATGGCGTTCGCCACCTCCTCGGGCGGATAGATCGGCGGCGGCAGGGTCGGCTGGCGGTCCATGTAGTTGCGGGCCCGGTTCGGCAGCGGCGTGTCGACGGAAGCGGGCTTCACCAGCGTGACCGAGACCGGGGCGCCCTCGGCGATCAGCTCCATGCGCAGCGTGTCGGTGAATCCCTTCACCGCGTGCTTGGAGGCGGCGTAGAGGCCCTGGAACGGGAAGGCGAGGTCGGAGGCGACGCTGCCGACATTGATCAAGGCCCCGCCACGCCGGCGCAGGTGCTCGGCGGCGACGAGCGAGCCGTTCACCGTGCCCCAGAAATTGGTGCGGATGAGCCGCTCATGGTCCTCCTGGGTGATCTCGCGCAGGGGTCCGTAGACGGTGAGGCCCGCCACGTTGACCCAGGTGTCGAAGCCGCCGAACGTCGCGACGGCCGTGTCGGCGATCGCCTCGACCTGCGTCCGATCCCCGACATCGGCGGTGACGGCGACGGCCCGTGCGCCGATCTCCGCGGCCAGCCGGGCGAGCACGTCGCCGCTGCGGGCGGCCAGCACCACCCGGGCGCCGTTTTCCGCCGCCATGCGGACGGTGGCGAGCCCGATCCCGCTCGACGCGCCCGTGACCACGATGACCTGCTCGCGCAGCGGCTTGTGTCGCATCATACCCCTCCTGAGTTCCCCGGCCCCGGGGTGACGTGCGACGGACGGCAATGTTTCACCCTGTGCGGCTTTCGCGCACCGTCTTCGACACCCGGGCCCTGCCCCGGCCTTTCGACCTTGCGCTCGGGCGCGAGCTCCGGCTCCTGTCCCAGGCTGTGCCTGAGAAAAATTCCGCCGCACCGGCGCCGGCATGGCGGGCGATGCCGGGGATCGGGCGTTGCATGAGACATAGAGGCGACGACGCGGATCCCACCGGGGCCGCGAGAGCAAGGTGACATGAGCAGCAAGACCGCCTCCACCCATCGCTGGCGCTTCCTCGCCCCCGGCCGGCGCCTGCCGGGTTCGCCGCTGGCCTTCCTCCTCCTCGCCGTCGCGGTCGCGGCCGGCGGCTGGAACACCGTCGCGGGGGCCCGCAGCCGGACCGAGGCCGAGCGGCTGGGGCGCGTCACGGCGCTGAGCGAGCGCGTGCTCTCGAGCATGAAGGACCTCGAGACCGGCCAGCGCGGCTACGTCCTGACCGGCCGCGAGGATTACCTCGAACCCTACGAGGCGGCGCTGATCCGGATCGACGGCGAGCTCGCCGCCCTCGACGGCGTCACGCCGGACCGGGCCGTGCGGGATCGGCGCCGGAGCGTGATCGCGGCCGAGACCGATTACGCCGCCCGGGTCGTCGCCGCGCGCCGGTCTGGCGGCCAGGAGGCCGCCCTGAGGCTGATCCAGACCGGGGAGGGCAAGCGCGTCATGGACGCCGTGCGCGACCTGACGCGGGACGTCCAGGACCAGGCGGCCGCCGAGCTGCGCCGCCTCGCCAAGGCCGAATCCCTGCGCTCGCCGCTCCTGCCCCTCGTCACGCTGGCCTGTGCGCTCGCGGCGTTCGGCCTTCTGGCACGCCTCGCCCTGATGCGCCGCCGCGAGAGCCAGCGCATGGCCGACCTGCTGGAGAGCGTTTTGGAGAATGCGCCGGTCGGCCTCGGCTTCCTCGACCGCGACTTGAACCTCCAGCACATGAACCGGGCGCTCGGCAACATGAGCGAGCGCGGCTTCGGCGCCGATCTCGGCGCGCCGATCTGGGCTCTCCTGCCCTCCTTGCGCGACGAGCTCGGGCCGAAGCTCGCGGCGGCGCGCGACCGCGGGCTCGTCACCGCCAATGTCGAGGTCGGGGTGCCGGCCCCGAGCGCGCCGGGCGGGATCCGCCACTTCGAGGCGAGCTTCTTCCCCTTGCGCCGCCGGAGCCGCGGCCCCGAGAGCGAGCGGGCCGACGGCGTCGGCATCGTCATGGACGACGTGACCCTCGGAAAACTGGCCGAGCGCCGCCTGGTCGACAGCGAGGAGCGGTTCCGCTCCCTCACCGAGGCGACCTCGGCGATCGTCTGGACCACCACGCCGGACGGCGCCTTCCGGCAGGCCACCTCGGAATGGACCCGCTTCACCGGCCAGGCGCCGGCCGAGGCCGCGGGCCAGGGCTTCCTGGAGGCCGTCCATCCCGACGACCGGGAGGCGACGCGGGACGCCTGGGAGCGGGCGGTCACGTCGCGCACCCTCTACGCCATCGAGCACCGCTTGCGCCGCCACGACGGCGTCTGGCGCCACATGGAGGGGCGCGCCGTCCCGATCCTGGAGGAGGACGGGCGCGTGCGCGAATGGGTCGGCGCACATGCCGACGTCACCGCCCGGAAGGAAGCGGAACTGGCGCTGGAGGCCGCCAAGGAGGCGGCGGAGGAAGCCAACCGCGCCAAGAGCCAGTTCCTCGCCAATATGAGCCACGAATTGCGCACGCCGCTCTCGGCGGTGATCGGCTATTCGGAGATGCTGCAGGAGGAGATGGAGGATCTCGGCGAGGAGAGCCTGCTCGCCGACATGCGCAAGATCGAGGCGAATGCCCGCCACCTGCTCGGCCTCATCAACGACGTGCTCGACCTCTCGAAGATCGAGGCCGAGCGGATGGAGGTCTTCGCCGAGGATCTCGACGTCGCCGAGACCGTCCGGGAGGTCGCCACCACGGTCGACGCCCTGGTGGAGAAGAAGGGCAATACCCTGAACCTGACCCTCGGCGACGACCTGGGGCGGGCGCATACCGACGCGACGAAGCTCCGTCAGTGCCTGATCAACCTCCTGAGCAACGCCGCCAAGTTCACCGAAGGCGGCACCGTCACGCTCCAGGCCGCCCGGGAGCACCGGGAGGGCGGCGACTGGCTGGTCTTCACGGTCACCGATACCGGCATCGGCATGAGCGAGGAGCAGCAGGCCCGGCTGTTCCAGCGCTTCACCCAGGCCGACGCCTCGACCACCCGCCGCTTCGGCGGCACGGGGCTCGGCCTCGCCATCACCCGCGCCTTCGCGCAGATGCTCGGGGGCGAGATTTCCGTGGCGAGCCGGCTCGGGGAGGGTACCACCTTCACCCTGGAGCTGCCGGCGCTCTACGAGGAGCGTAGCCCCGCCGAGCCCGCCGGCCAGATTGTGCCCGAGGCCGCGGCAGCGACCGGCGCGCCGCCTGACACCGGATCCAACCTCGTCCTCGTCGTCGACGACGATCCGGCGACCCGGGATCTCCTCGCCCGCTTCCTGCGCCGCGACGGGTTCACGGTCGCCACCGCCGCGGACGGACGCGCCGGCCTGGAGCAGGCGCGGCTCTTACGCCCACGAGTCGTCCTCCTCGACGTGACGATGCCGCGCATGGACGGCTGGGCGGTGCTGCGGGCCCTGCGCGCCGATCCCGATTTCGGCACGACGCCGGTGATCATGGTCACGGTGCTCGACGAGCAGAACCTCGCCTTCTCGCTCGGCGCGACCGACTACCTGCACAAGCCGGTCGAGTGGGGGGCGCTCAAGGAGGCGATGGAGCGCTTCCGGCCCGCCATCCACGAAGGGCCGGTGCTGGTGGTCGACGACGACCCGGACGTGCGCGAGCGCATGACCACCATGCTGACCCGCGAGGGCTGGCGGGTGGCGAGCGCCGAGAACGGCCTCGCCGGCCTGGAGGCGGTCGGCGTGCGCAAGCCGGGCCTGATCCTCCTCGACCTGATGATGCCGGAGCTGGACGGCTTCGGCTTCCTGCGCGCCTTGCGCGACCGGCCGGACTGGCGCGACATCCCGGTCGTCGTGCTGACCGCCAAGGACGTGACCGCGGAGGATCGCCGCCGCCTCGCCGGCCGGGCCGACCGCATCCTGCCGAAGGCGGGCCTCGGCATGGCCGACCTGGCGGCGACCCTGCGCGGGTTGATGAGTCCGGGGGCGGGGGGCGAGGCGGCGGACTCGCCGGATCGGGCGGTGGCGCCGTGAGAGGGCTGCGTCCCGTGTCGGGCGATACGGCTTTCAGCCCGTCCCGCATCGCGGAGAGTCAATCCGGGGAATCGAGAGGCCGACGCTGCTCGTTTACGGCGACGTTCGACGCCGGGCCGACCCCCATGACGAGGTCGCCCGCCATCTGGACGCCGTGGACGCGGCACGTCGGCTCGGCCCCGGGCTCGCGCGCCACGCCGCGCTGATCGCCGCGGGCGAGCTCGTCCAGGGCGTGGCCGATGCGGCGTTCCGGCAGACTGGCCGGGACGCGCATGAGGGCGCGACGGCCCGGCTTACCGGGATGCTGGTGTGGCTCGCCGAGCACCGGGTGGAATCCTGGCTCGCTCCGCCCCTCGCGGCGCGGCTCCGAGTCGCGAGCCCCCATACGGGCCCAAATCGAGGCTGCGCCCTACCTTGACCGGCATGATCCTGCTTCGCCATGGCCAGAGCCAGTTCAACCTCCATCACCACGCCACGGGCGTCGATCCCGGCATCGTCGACGCGCCCCTGACGCCGCTCGGCCACGAGCAGGCGGAGGCCGCCTCCCGAACCCTGGCGGGAGAAGGGGTGCGGCGCATCCTCTGCTCGCCGCTCACCCGCGCGCTCCAGACCGCCGCCCCGGTCGCGTCCCGCCTCGACCTGCCGGTCCTGGTCACGCCGACGGTGCGCGAGCGCCGGGGGGCGAGCTGCGACATCGGCACCTGCCGGACCGACCTCGCCCGCGCCTGGCCCCATCTCGACCTGAGCCACCTCGACGAGGTCTGGTGGCGCGAGGCCGAGGACGAGGAGGATCACGAGCCGGACCACCTCTTCGCCGCGCGCACCACCGCCTTCGGGGCCCGGATGGCCGGGGATCCCGATTGGGCCCATACCCTGGTCGTCTGCCACTGGGGGTTCATCCACGCAGTGACCGGCTGCAGCCTCTCCAACGGCGAGTGGGTCCGCTGCCGGATGGACGAGGGCGGGCGGCTGGTGGCGGTGGATCGCTGACGCTCCGTTGACCCCGGTCGAGGCGGCGAGGCGGTCGTTGCCTCATCCACCATGAGGGCGCCAGTCGCGAACCGACCATGCGCTGATTCTCTCCTCTCCCCGCGGGCGGGGAGAGGAGAGATCCTGTGCCTCTTCCTTCTCCGGACAGCATGACCGAATCCGCCTCGCCCGCCCTTTCGGCCGTCGCACAGGTCGCGCGGCCTCGCGACACCGCCCTCGTGCTGGCCGGGGGCAATGCTCTCGGGGCCTATCACGCCGGCGGCTACGAGATGCTTCAGGCGCGCGGAATCCAGCCGGGCTGGATCGCCGGCGCCTCGATCGGCGCGGTCACGGCGGCCATCATCGCCGGCAACGCGCCGGAGCACCGGGTCGAGCGGCTGCGGCAATTCTGGGATGAGGCGACCCAGCACACCGCGCCGAGCGCCACGGAGAGGCTCAAGCCGCGCCAGGTCTATAACGGCTTGCACGCCCTGATGACCCTGGCCTGGGGCCGCCCCACCATCTTCCGGCACCGTCTGCCCGGCCTGTGGTCGGCGCTGCCCTGGGTGCCGAACGACGTGGCGTTGTTCGACCACTCGCCCCTGCTCGACACGCTGGTGAGGCTCGTCGATTTCGGGCGGCTGAACCGGGGCGACATCCGCGTCACGATCGGATGCGTCGACATCACCACCGGCGAGGAGGTCTACGTCGACACCGCGCACCAGACGATCCGCCCCGAGCACATCCTGGCCTCGACCGCGATCATCCCGGCCTTCGCGCCGGTGGAGGTGGACGGACGCCTGCTCTGCGACGCCGGCTATACCAACAACCTGCCCCTCGATCCGATCTTCGCCGCCGAGCCGGCGCGGGACCTGCTCTGCATCGCCTTCGACCTGTTCGGCCTCCATGCCCCCCGGCCAGCCTCCCTCGATGCCGTCCTGGAGCGCGCGAACGACCTGATCTTCGCCAGCGCCGGCCGGCGCGCCATCGCGGGCCTGGAGCGGGAATACGCCTTGCGCCAGAAGCTCGATCCGCACGGGCCGGCCGTCGCGCTCCTGCACCTCGTCTACCAGGCCGAGGCCGATCAGCTCGCGGCCAAGAGCTTCGACTTCTCGCCCTCCTCGATCCGCGACCGCTGGCAGGCCGGCAGCCGCGACGCCGGCCGGTGCGCCGACTGGCTCGCGCGCCGCATTCCTGGGGACCTGCGCTTCACCTATGCCAAGCTCTGATAGGCCACCATCTGGCCGCCTCCCTTCGTCCGACGAGGGTGAACCGCTCCGTGCGACCGGTCCTTTCGGCCATCATCCACGCAATACTGGCGCAACAAACCTCCGCCACTCTACGGGGTGGACGCTGGAACATCGAACTTGTCTCTCATTTGTTGTATTGAGAGTTCAGAATTGTGATGAGGCAAATTCGTTCCCGTACTGTATCAACGGCGTAGGCGTAATATTTTTCCCGATATCGAGAAGGGTCAACGCGATGACGGTTCAGGCACGTCGCATGGTCGGATTCCTGGAGAGCGCCGCGACCGCGTCCGGTGAGGAGATCCGGGCGCATGTCAGGGCGCAACTCACGCGGCTCGTCTCCGGTCTGAAGGCGGAGGGGGGCTGCCTCGACGCGGCGTGAGCCCCCCGCCCGTCAGAACGGGTCGGCGACGATCGGCCAGAGCGGGCGGGCGGCCCTCGGCAGGCGCAAGGCGGCGAAGTCGGGATTGGCGCTGCCGGGCACGGCGACATGGAGGATGCGGTCGGCCCGCGGGGCGAAGCCGGCGTTGAAGTGCTGGGCCGACTTGACGAACACCGTGGCGTAGTCGGTCAGGCGCACGCCGAACTGCTCGAACACGCTCGGCTGGAAGACCTGGGTGCGCAAGCTGTTGAGCACGATGTGCAGGCCCGCCGCCTCGACCATCACGCAATCGCCCATCGGCTGCTTGCCGTTGCCGTAGGTCTGGACCGCATCGGGCACGATGCCGACGACGCGCACCGTGAGGTCGATGGGATCGCCCGACATCGGCCCGGTCTTGCCGCCGATGCGCAGGGCTAAGCGCGCACCCTCGCCGGCCTCGCGGCAGAGCCGGACCGCGACCGGATCCCAGATGCTGCCGATGGCGCAAGCCGTCGCGCCGGCCTCGACCAGGGCGCGCAGCAGGAAGGTCGAATCGCTCGCCGATCCCGCCCCGGCATTGTCGGAGACGTCGGCCAGCACGCTCACGCCCGCCGGAGGCGCGAGCGCCACCTGCACCGCCTCGTCGAGGGTCAGCAGCCGGTCGGTCGTCGCGTCCCGTAATTCCCAGAGTTCGCGGGCCAGCGCCTCGGCTGTGCGCCGAGCAAGACCTAAGTCGCCGTCGGCGACCGCCACCACCTTGGCGCCGACATCCGGGATGTCGGCCCAGGGGAAGCCATGGGCCAGCGACAGGGACAGGATCCCGTCCCGCCCCTCCGCCGCGCTCATCCGGTCGACGAAGCCGCGGGTCGGTGGGTTGGGCGTACGCCACACCGCCAGCATCCGGCAATCCGCGACCGCGATCACCGGGCGGGTCCGGCCGGCCCGCGCATCCTCGCAGAGACGGAAGAGGTCGCGCGCCCGGTCGTCGACGTCGATATGCGGGTATTCCTTGTAGGTGAGCAGCATGTCGGCGGCCGCGACGATGCGGTCGGTCAGGTGGCAATGCAGGTCGAGCTCGACCCCGATCGTCACCTTGTCGCCGACGATCTCCCGGGCCGCGACGACGAGCGCGCCTTCGCAATCATCTTCAGCGTCGGCGATCATCGCGCCGTGGAGGTTGAACAGGACCATGTCGACCGGGCCGGCGTTCCTCAGGTCGGCGAGGATGCGGTCGCGCAAGGCCACCCAGACGTCCTGGCGCGTCGGCCCGCCGGGCGGCGCGAAGGCACCCAAGCTCTCCACCACCTCGTAACCGGCGGCCTCCCCCATCTCGCGCCAGACCCGGAGCGGCCCGGCGAACCAGTGGTCCGACTGGCGGGAGGCGCCGGTCTCGACGTAGAGGTCGTCCAGGAAGGCGGCGCGCCCGGTCGGGATCGGCGAGAAGGTATTGGTCTCGGTGCCGAGCGCGGCGATGAAGAGCTTCACGGGTGGTTCTCCTCGGTGGTCCGACCGGTGCCCGACGGGTTCGGGCACCGCCCTCCGCGCGGCCGCCAGGTCCGCACGGTGACAATGATGGCCTATCCTATCCTCAGCCTCAGGATGAGGTGAGAGGAGGGGAGGGTGCGGGTCGTCAGGTGAGGTGGCGCGAGCCGTCGGCCGATCATGTCAGCCCCCTGCCGTCACATGCACCCCCGGCCGCCGCCCGTCGTTCCATTGCCCGCCGATCGCCCGTTCCACCTGCGCGGCGAGCTGGAGCAGCAGGCCGTCCGCCCCCTGGCGCGCCTGGGCCTGGATGCCGAGCGGCAGGCCGTGCTCGTTCCAGGCCAGCGGCATCGAGAGGGCGGGTAGGCCGCACAGGTTGGCGAGCGGCGTATAGGCGAAGTTGCGCCACAGGTTCTCGAACCAGTCATGGACCGACGGGTTGTCGCTGATCGTCAGGTACTCGGTCGTGCCGACCCGCGGCGTCGGCAGGGCGGTGACCGGCGTCAGGATGATGTCCCATTCCTCGAAGAAGGCGCCGAAGCCCCGGGCGGTGGTGTTGAACGCCGCCTGCATCGCCGCGCGCTCGGCGTAGCTCGCGTGACGACCGGCCTCCCAGATCCGGATGTTCATCGGCTCGACGAGGTCTTCCGGCGGGCGCTCGAGGCCCTTGGCGTCGATCAGCCCGTTGATGGTCTGGGCGAAGTTGGTGATGTAGCAGGTGGTCTGGGCCTGGAAGGCGGCCCGGATGTCGACCGCCGGCAACGCCCAGTCGACATGGTGGCCGAGGCCTTCGAGGAAGCGCCCGATCCGCTCCAGCTCGGCGACGTGGTGGGGCACGGCGCGGTAATCGCCCCATTCGTGCGACAGGGCGATGCGCAAGGAGCCCGGATCGCGCCCGATCAGCGTCGCGTAGGGCTCAGGGGAGGTCCAGTACGGCATGAACTCGCCCGGCGCGCCGCCGCGGCATTGGTCGACGAAGGTCGCGGTGTCGCGCACGGTCCGCGACTGGCAGCCCTGGATCGACACGATGCTGGTGAGATCCGAGCCGTAGGGCGCGATCGAGAACACGCCGCGGGAGGGCTTCAGCCCGAGATTGCCGTTCACCCCGGCCGGGATGCGGATCGATCCTCCCCCGTCGGTGGCGTGCGCCATCGGCACCACGCCCGACGCGACCGCGGCGGCGGAGCCGGCCGAGGAGCCGCAGGTGGTGTAGTCGAGGTTCCACGGGTTGCGGGTGACGTAGACCGCCGGGTTCTCCGCCGAGCTGCACACGCCGAATTCCGGCGTGGTGGTGCGGCCGATGAGGTTGAGGCCGGCCCGGCGCATCCGGCTCGTGAGATGGCTGTCGCTCGCCGCGCGGTTGCCGCGCATCAGGAGCGAGCCCATCTCCTGGAGCCGCCCCTTCAGGGTCGGCCCGAGATCCTTCATCAGGAACGGCACCCCCGCGAAGGCGCCGTCGAGGTCGGTGCCGTCCCGGGACGGGTCCGCGATCGCGTCGTCGAACAGCTCGACCACCGCGCTCGTCGCCGGGTTCGTCAGCGCCACGCCGGCCGCCGCCTGGGCGGCGAGTTCGGCCGCACTCACCTCCCCGGCGCGCACCCGCGCGGCGAGCGCGCAGGCATCGTGCTGCGCCCATTCCTCCCACGTCATGGCGAGGGTCATCGTATCGGTCCTGTTCTCGTTACAGCTGTCGTTTCAAGACAAGGCGCGTCCCCCTCTCCCGTGCGGGAGAGGGGATCCCGCGCTTCATCATCACGTGACGGCATCACGCGGAGGCCGCCTCCGCGAGGGGCTCCGCCCCCCGCCCGAAGTCCCGCCCCGGCGCCGCCTCGATCAGCGCCCGGGTGTAGGCCGCACTCGGCCGGGCGAAGACCTCCCCTGTGGGACCCTCCTCGACGATCCGGCCGCGCTGCATCACGATCAGCCGGTCGCAGATCTGCGCCGCCACCCGCAGGTCGTGGGTGATGAACAGGATCGCGAGGTCGAAGCGCCGCTGCACGTCGTCCAGGAGGGACAGCACCTGGCGCTGCACCGAGACGTCGAGGGCCGAGACCGCCTCGTCGGCGATCAGGATCTCGGGCTCCATGGCGAGGGCGCGGGCGAGCGCGATGCGCTGGCGCTGGCCGCCGGAGAACTGGTGCGGGTAGCGGGCGAGCGCCGCGGGATCGAGGCCGACGAGGCCCATCAGCTCGCGCGCCCGCGCCGTGGCGGCTTGCGGGTCGCTCCCGAAATTCACCGGCCCCTCGACGATCGAGGCGCCGACGGTGCGGCGCGGGTTGAGGGAGCGGAACGGATCCTGGAACACCACCTGGATTTTTTGCCGCAACGGCCGCAGCCGCCGCTCGGGCAGGCGGGCGATGTCGCGGTCGGCGACCATGATCTGCCCCGCGCTCGGGGCGATCAGCCGGGCGATGCAGCGCGCGACCGTGGACTTGCCCGAGCCCGACTCGCCGACGACGCCGACCGTCTCGCCGCGATGGATGCGCAAGGCCACGTCTGCGGCGGCGTGGACCTCGCGCGCTTTCTTGAACAGGCCGCCGCTGCGATAGGTCTTGGCGAGGCCCGCCGTCTCCAGCGCCAGCGCTCCGGTCACCGGAGGCCGCCGCGCGGGCGTCATCGTCGGCACCGCGGCGATCAGCATCTTGGTGTAGGGGTGTTGCGGATTCCCGAGGACGTGCGTCGCCGGCCCCTGCTCGACGATGCGGCCGTTCTGCATCACCACCACCCGGTCGGCGATCTCCGCCACCACGCCGAAATCGTGGGTGATGAACAGCACGCCGGTGCCGCGGCGCCCCTGCATCTCGCGGATCAGCCGCAGAATCTGGGCTTGCGTCGTGACGTCGAGGGCCGTCGTCGGCTCGTCGGCGATGAGGAGGGCGGGGTCGAGGATGAGGGCGGCGGCGATCATCACCCGCTGGCGCTGGCCGCCGGAGAGCTGGTGCGGGTAGGAGGCGTGCATCCGCTCCGGATCGGGCAGGTGCATCGCCTCCAGCATCGCCAGCACCTTGGCGCGGCGCTCTTTCGGCCCGAGGTCGGTGTGGATGCGCAGGACCTCCTCGATCTGGTCGCCGACGGTCAGCACCGGGTTCAGCGCCGTCATCGGCTCCTGGAAGATCATCGCCATCCGGTCGCCGCGCAGGGCCCGGAGGCGCTGCGGGCTCGCCGTCAGCACGTCCTCGCCGAGGAGCCGGATCGCCCCTGCGACGGGCTTGAGCACCCGGGCGAGCAGCCCCATCACCGAGAAGGCGGTGACCGACTTGCCCGAGCCCGATTCGCCGACGACGCAGACGATCTCGCCGGGGGCGACCGTGAAGGAGACGCCGTCGACGGCGCGCAGCCGGTCGCCGCCGCCCGGGAGCGCGATGGCGAGGTTCTCGACCTCGAGGACGGGAGCGCTGCTCATCGGCCGGTCATCTTCGGATCGAGGGTGTCGCGCAGGCCGTCGCCCAGCATGTTCACGGCGAGCACCGTCAGGCCCAGAAAGATCCCCGGATACAGGATGTTGTGCGGGTAGACCCGGAACAGGTTGCGGCCCTCCGCCATGATGTTGCCCCAGCTCGGCGTCTCCGGCGGGATGCCGATGCCGAGGAAGGAGAGCACCGCCTCGACCAGGATCGCCGAGGCGGCGATGAAGGTGCCCTGCACGATCAGCGGCGCGATCGTATTGGGCAGGATGTGGCGCGCCATCAGGAGCGGCAGGCGGGTGCCGGCCATGATCGCCGCCTCGACATAGGGTTCCTCCCGCACCGAGAGCACGATGGAGCGCACCAGCCGCACCACCCGGGGGATCTCCGGCACCATGATCGCGGCGATGACCGCCGGGAGACCGGCCCGGAACAGCGACACCACCGCGATGGCGAGCAGGATGCCGGGGATCGCCATCAGCCCGTCCATCAGCCGCATGATCGGCCCGTCGAGGGGACGGATGTACCCGGCCACCAGCCCGAGCAGGAGGCCGATGGCGAGCGACAGCACCGCCACCGAGACGGCGATCAAGAGCGAGACCCGGGCGCCGTAGAGCACGCGGCTGTAGACGTCGCGCCCGAGGCTGTCCGTGCCCATCCGGTGACGGAAGGTCGTCGTGCTGCCGTCCTCGGCCCGGATCGTGCGCTCGAAGCCCGGCGGGCGGTTGCGGGTCGCCGGGTTGATCGCGGTCGGATCGAGGGTGCCGAGGAAGGGCGCGCAGGCGCCGATCAGCGCCATCAGCAGCAGGAAGCCGGCGCCGAGGGCCACGACGGGGTTGCGCAGGAGGCGCGCGGCCAGGGACCGGCCGGGCGGCGGGAGTGCGGCTGCGGGGGCCAGCAGGCTCGGCTCGGCACTCAATGACGGATCCTCGGGTCGAACAGGCTGTAGGTCAGGTCGATCAGGAGGTTGATGAGGACGTAGACGCCCGAGAACAGCAGGATCAGCGCCTGGATCGTCGGGTAGTCGCGGGCCAGCACTGCATCGACCGTGAGGCGGCCGAGGCCGGGAATCGCGAACACGCTCTCGGTCACCACCACCCCGCCGATCAGGAGCGCGATGCCGATGCCGACCACGGTGACGATCGGCACCGCGGCGTTCTTGAGCGCGTGGCGGAAGAGGATCTTGCGCTCGACCTGGCCCTTGGCCCGGGCGGTGCGGATGTAGTCCTCGTTCAGCACTTCCAGCACGCTCGCCCGGGTCATGCGGGCGATGAGCGCGATATAGACGACCGACAGGGTCATCGCGGGCAGGACCAGCCTGTGCAGGTAGCCTCCGAACCCGCTCGCGAGCGGCTGGTAGCCCTGGACCGGGAACCAGCCGAGCGTGATCGCGAAGACGTAGATCAGCAGGTAGCCGATCACGAAGACCGGCACCGAGAAGCCGAGCACCGAGACGCCCATCACGATCCGGTCGAGCCAGGAGCCGTGCCGGTAGGCCGCGACGACGCCCAGAGGAATGGCGACGCAGATTGCGATCAGCATCGTGGCGGCGGCGAGCGACAGGGTCGGTTCGATCCGCCCGAGGATCAATTCGCCGATGCTCTTCTTGAAGAAGAACGACTCGCCGAGATTGCCCTTGGCCAGGTTGCCGATCCAGATCGCGAACTGCGCCGGCAGCGGCTGGTCGAGGCCGAGCTTGCTGCGGACCTGGGCGATCTGCTCGCTCGAGGCGTTGTCCCCGGCGATCACCGCCGCCGGGTCGCCCGGGGTGAGCCGCAGCATCAGGAAGACCAGCACCGCGACGATCGCCAGGACCGGGATGGCGGCGACGAGGCGCCGCAGCACGTAGCCGAGCATCCGTTACTTCTTCACGACGTTCCAGAACACCGGCGCCGCGGCGGTCAGGATGCCGGAGATGTTTTTGCGCGCGGCGATCGGGATGTAGAACTGGCCGAGATGGACGTAAGGCACGACCTCGCGCCAGCGCGTCTGCACAGCCTCGGCGATCGCCTTCTGCTTCACCGGGTCGACCTCGCGGGCGAAGTCGTCGCGCAAGCGCTCCATCTCGGCATCGCAGGGCCAGCCGAACGGGGCCTTGTCGCAGCTCATGTTGATGAAGCTCGACATCACCGGGTTCAGGATGTCGGCCGAGACCCAGGAGGTGTTCATCAGGTTCCAGCCGCCCTTGTCGGCGGGATCCTTGCGCACCCGGCGCGACACCACGGTCTGCCAGTCGGAGGATTGCATATCGACCTTGAAGCCGCCCTTCTCGAGGAGCTGCTTGGCGACCGGGCCGAGATTGGTCAGGGTCTGGAGGTCGGTCGAGTGCAGGAGCACGATCGGCGTGCCGTCGTATCCTGCCTCCTTCAGGAGCTGCTTTGACTTGGCGAAGTTCGAGTCGAGCAGCCCGTCCATCCCCTTCTCGGTGGCGAGCGGCGACCCGCAGACGAACAGGGCCTTGCAGGTCTTGTAATAATCGGGGTCGCCCACCACCGCCTGGAGGAAGTCGGTCTGGTTGAGGGCGTAGGTCAGGGCCTGGCGTACCTTCGGGTTGTCGAAGGGCTTGATCAGGTGGTTCGGCCGCATCGCGTATTGCAGGCCGAGCGGATTGTAGTCGACGAGCTGGACGCTCGCATCGCCCTTGAGCAGCGGGATCAGGTCGTAGGCCGGCTGCTCGATCAGGTCGATCTCGCCGGCGAGCAGCGCGTTCACCGCCTGCTGCTGGTCCGAGATCGCCAGCCATTCGACCCGGTCGACCTTGACCACCTTGCCGCCGGCGAGCCCCGAGGCCGGCTCGGGCCGTGGCTTGTAGTCCTTGAACTTGGTGTAGACGATCCTGTCGCCGGGCTTCCACTCGTCGGTCTTCATCACGAAGGGGCCGGAGCCGGTGAAGTCCGAGATCTGCTGGTTCGGGTCGGTCTCGGCGACCCGCTTCGGCATCATGAACGGCACGTTCGAGGACGGCTTGGCGAGGCCGAACAGCAGGAGCCCGGTCGGCGATTTGAGCTTCACGGTGAAGCTTTTCGCGTCGTTGGCGCTCATGCCCTCGACGAAGGTCATCAGCTTCTGGCCGAGCGAATCCCGGGCGCTCCACCGCTTGATCGAGGCGACGCAATCCTCCGCCGTCACCGGCTTGCCGTCGTGCCAGGCGAGGCCATCGCGCAGGGTGAACGTGTAGGTCAGGTTGTCGGGCGACACGGTATAGGTGTCGACCATCTGCGGCTTGATCTCGCCCTGTCCGTCGAGCGCGAACAGCGTGTCGTAGATCATGTAGCCGTGGTTGCGGACGATGTAGGCGGTGGTCCAGATCGGATCGACGATCTTGACGTCCGAATGCATCACCGCCTTGAGCGTCTGGGCCGGCGCGACGTCGGGCGCGAGCAGGGCCGCGGTTGCGGCGATGAGGCCGAGGACGGACCGACGAAACGCCATCACGTTGTCTCCTCGCAGTCTCGCCGCGGGTGCGGCGATGCCATCAGGGTGCTGGGCAACATGCCCATGGCGCCGGGTATGCAATCGACAGACCAGATCTCCGGCGGCGGCCGGAACTGATCGGTTGCGCCGAAGGTTTCGGCTCAACGCAAGTGTTGGGACAGCAGAGACGGCGTGGCGCAGGTCTTCCGGTGACCCAGGCCGTACAGACCGTCGCAGGATGCGGGAGGGCGGGCGGGCTGACTACGACGAAATCGTGCGAGGCGTGCACCGCTTTTCGTGGCACTCCCCGTCGTTCAAGCTCGCACTTGGAGCAGCGCGGCTTCCAGCTCGCGGCGCAGGCGCTCGGCGGCGTAGCTCGGCTGGCGGTCGGCCGGGACGCAGAGGTCGAGGGAGGTCTCGACCGGCATCGTGTCGGGGAAGGGCACGGCCGCCATCGTGCCGGCGTCGATCTCGTCGGCGACGGCCGCCCGCGGCAGCACCCCGAGGGCGCCGGCCTGAACGATCAGCGCGCGTTGCAGGTCCAGGGAGGCGGCCTCGAAGGTCGGCACGATCCGGCACCCCGCCTCCGCCGCCGCCCGGTCGAGATAGGTGCGCACGCCGAATTCCGGGCCCGGCAGCACCCAGCGATAGCGCTCGAGGGCCCTGCAAGCCGCGCCGCCGTCCCGCGTCACCGGATGGCCGGGCGGCGCGATGATGAATTGCGGCAGCCGCACCCGTCTGACCACCGCGATCGCGGCGGAGGCCGGGGCGAAGAAGGTGAGGGCGAGGTCGCAGGAGGCGTCCTCGATCGCCCGCACGCCGTCCTTCGCGGTGCCGGTGCGCAGCCGGGCGCGGACATGCGGGTGGCGGGCCGCGAAGGCGGCGAGGACCGGCACCAGGATCGCCGAGGCGACGCCCTCGGCAGCATGGACGCCGACGAGGCCGCCGCGCAGACCCTTCAGGTCATCGATCAGGCGGACGACGTGGTCGAGCTCGTTGATGGTCCGGTCGAGCTTGGCGGCGAGCAATTCGCCCGCCGCGGTCAGCCGGATGCCGAGCGGCCCGCGTTCGAGCAGCGGCGCGTCCATGTAGTATTCGAGCTGCGAGATGTGCCGCGCCAGCACGTTGGGATGGATGTCGAGCTGGGTCGCGGCGTCGCGCAGCGACGTGCAGCGGGTGACGACCGCGAAGTAGTGGAGAGCGACGATCTTCGCCATGCCGAAATGCCCGTGGCCGAGACCGGCCGGCCCTGCCCTCTTGCGGGCAAGGCCGGCCGGCGCGCAGGGCCGTTCTCTCTCACGAAACTCCCGCATCGTCATGGCGCATCGTCACGGCGCATCGTCACGGCGCATCGCGATGGGCTCAGGCGCCGGGGGTGGCCTGCGGGATCGCGCCCCGGAGCGCGGCGTAGCTCGTCATCAGGTTGCGGTAGTCCGGGATATGGTCGCCGAGCAGCGTCGCCAGCCCCTCGACGTCCCGGCGCCAGTCGCGGTGCAGCTCGCAGGCGACCGCGAACCAGTTCACGAGCTGCACGCCGGCTGCCGACATCCGGTTCCAGGCCCCGTCGCGCACCACCGGATTGAAGGTGCCGGAGGCGTCGGTGACGGCGAACACCTCGTAGCCCTCAGCGATGGCCGACAGGGCCACGAAGGCGACGCAGACCTCGGTGACGACACCCGCGATGATCAGCTGCTTGCGGCCCGTGGCCTTCACGGCGGCGACGAAATCGGGGTTGTCCCAGGCGTTGATCTGGCCAGGCCGGGCGATGAAGGGCGCATCCGGGAACTTGGCCTTCAGCTCGGGCATGATCGGGCCGTTCGGTCCGTCCTCGAAGCTGGTGGTCAGGATGGTCGGCAGCTTGAAGTAAGCGGCGAGGTCGGCGACGGCCAGCACGTTGTTCTTGAAGCGGTCGGGATCGAAGTCGCGCACCAGCGACATCAGGCCGGCCTGATGATCGACCAGCAGGACGACGGCCTGATCGAGGTCGAGGCGATTGTAGGGCTTGGTCATGGTCGTCTCCATCGTGGCGGCCGGTGCGGCGGCGTGTCGATGGAGGGAGTATGTCTGGGGTGTTTCTGATTGAAAACAGAAACGATGGAAACTGATCGTTTTTAAAAATTACCAGATGGTCGAGGATGAAGGCTGCCGCTCCCGCGTCGCCGGGCACCGGATCCCGCCCCTGGAGGCCGGGCACTACGCCAGCCCGGGCACTACGCCAGCGTCGCGGGCAGCTCGATCGTGAACGCCGTCCCGCGATCCTCGCCGCTTTCCAGCGCGATCCGGCCCTGGAGGGTCGAGGTCACGAGGTTGTAGACGATGTGCAGCCCCAATCCCGTGCTGCCCTTGTCCCGCCGCGTGGTGAAGAACGGATCGAAGATCCGCAGGCGGTTCTCCTCCGGGATGCCGCGGCCGTCGTCGCGGAACACGATCCTGATCCGCGCCTCGTCGAGCCGGGCCACGTCGACCGCGAGCGTGCCCGTCCGGCCGTCGGGAAAGGCGTGGAGGACGGCGTTCAGCGCCAGGTTGCTGATCACCTGCGCGAGGGCGCCCGGGTAGGAATCGAGCACGATCCCCTCGGCGCAGGCGAGCCGGACCTCGTGGCCCTTGCGCCGCAGGAGGGGCCCAAGGGTGCTCATCAGCTCGACGAGCCAGTCGCGCAGGTCGAAGCGGCGCCGGTCCTCGATCGCCTGATCGACCGCGACCTGCTTGAAGTTGTGCACGAGGTCGGCGGCCCGGGTCAGGTTCGAGAAGATCAGCCGCGTTCCCTCGTTCAGGTGCTCGACGGTCTGCGTCAGCTGCGAGCGGCTGATCTGACCCGCGGCGACGCTGCGGCGCAGCTCCCCGAGATGGTGGTCGAAGGCCGTCGAAGTGGTCAGCGCGAGGCCGATGGGGTGTTGATCTCGTGGGCGACGCCCGCCACGAGCTGGCCCAGGGCCGCCAGCTTCTCGGCCTGGACCAGCTGCGCCTGCGTCGCGCGCAGCTCGGCCAGGGCGGCCTCCGAGCGAATCGTCTCGACCTGAAGCTCCTGCGTGGTGCGGAACTGGCGCCGCGCACGGAATTCCCGGGCGCCGACGCCGTAGAGCGAGAGCGCGTAGGCGGCGCCGATCTCGGCATTGTTCACGAGGGTCAGGCCTGGATTGTCGTGCGTGGCGATCGTCTCGAACAGGGCGAAGCAGGTCCAGGTCAGGGCGGCGAAGATCGCGAAGGCCGGCACCCGCAGGGGCAGCAGCGTCGACACGAACAGGATCACCACGATCATGCCGGCGGCGCCGTGGTCGAAGCTCGGGCGCAGGAAGACATAGATCACGCTGAGCATGCAGCCCGGCACGACGCAGTAGACGAGATAGATCCGCTCCGCCCACGGACGGGCGCCCGGCCAGCCGAGCAGCAGCGTCGCCGGCAGCAGGACCAGGAGGGCGACGGCGAGCCGGATCGCGGTGGCGACCGCCCAGGCCTCCGGGCTGAGGATCCAGTCCATGGCCGAGAAGGAGCAGTAGACGATGGCGCCGAGCACCATCGCGGCCTGCGTGCGGCCGAGATCGTCGAGGGTGAATTGCCGGACGAACCGCTTCTCGTCATGCGGATCGTCGAACCGGAGACCGAGCTTGAGCAGGAGCCTGTGCATGAAGCCACCCCATACACGCGCGGGCTCGCCGCGCCCATGGCGCGGCGGCCTCCCTCCCGGGGGGGCAGGGGGCTAATCGGGGTAAACCCGTTGACCACCAAGTGCCGGTTCGCCTCTTCGCTACGCGCGGGGGAGGCCGGCACTTCACCGGTAGAAGCCGAGGATGGATTTGGTCTCCAGATACTCCTCCAGGCCTTCGCGGCCGTATTCCCGGCCGTTGCCCGAGCGCTTGTAGCCGCCGAACGGTGCCGCCGGGTCCCAGTCCGGCCCGTTGAGGTGGACCTGGCCGGCCCGGATCCGCCCGGCCACCGCCCGCACCTGCTCGAGATCGGTGCCCTGCACGTGGGCGCCCAGGCCATAGATCGTGTCGTTGGCGATCTCGACCGCCTCTTCCACGCTGTCATAGGGAAGGATCGCCAGGACCGGCCCGAAAATCTCTTCTCGAGCGATCGTCATGTCGCGGCGCACCGCGGAGAAGACAGTCGGGCGGGCAAAGAGGCCGGTCGTCAGGCCCCCGGGCCGGCCGGGGCCGCCGGTGACGAGTCGCGCGCCCTCGTCGAGGCCGATCCGGATCATCCGCTCGATGCGGTCGAACTGGGCCCGGTTGGCGATGGCGCCGTGGGTCGTCTCCTCGCGGAGCGGATCGCCGACCGCGAACCCGGCGACGGTCTTCTCCGCCAGCGCCTCGACCTCGGCAAGGTGCGCACGCGGCACCAGCATCCGGGTCGGCGCGCTGCAGGACTGGCCGAGATTGCGCATCGCCGCAGCGACGCCGAGGGGAATGCAGCGTTTCAGGTCGGCATCCGGCAGCACGACGTTCGGCGACTTGCCGCCGAGCTCCTGCGCCACGCGCTTGACCGTGGGCGCCGCGGCCTGCGCCACGAGCACCCCGGCCCGGGTCGATCCGGTGATCGAGATCATGTCGACCTCCGGATGCGCGGCCAGCGCCTCGCCGACCACCGGCCCGGTGCCGTTGACGAGGTTGAACACGCCGGCCGGGCAGCCCGCCTCGTCCATCACCTCGGCGAAGAGGAGCGCGCTCAGGGGCGACAGCTCGCTCGGCTTCAGCACCAATGTGCAGCCCGCCGCCAGTGCCGGGCCGACCTTGGCGGTGATCTGGTAGAGCGGCCAGTTCCACGGCGTGATGAGCCCGCAGACGCCGATCGCCTCGCGGGCGATGGCGGTGGTGCCGCGCTGCGACAGGAAGGGATACGTCGCGAGCAGGTCGCGTGCGACCCGGAGGTGCTCGGCGGCGAGCGGCACCTGGGCGCGGCGGGCATAGGTGATGGCGGCGCCCATCTCGGCGGTCAGGGCCTGCGCGAACAGCTCCAGCCGGTCCAGCACGAGCCGATGGACGCGGTCGAGGAGCGCGGCGCGCTCAGCCGGCGTCGTGCGCGACCAGGCCGGGAACGCGCGCCGCGCGGCGGCGACCGCGAGCTCGACGTCGTCCGCTCCGCCGAGCGCGATCTCGGCGATCACCGCCTCGCTCGCCGGGTTGACGACGCCGGCGCGCTCGCGGCCGGCCGGATCGCGCCACGCCCCGTCGCCATAGAAGCGGGTCAGGCGGCCGGCCTCCGCCAGGTGCCGAAGCGGATCGGTCATTGGAAGCGGTCCTTGAGGCGGTAATAGGCGCCGACGAGGGGCAGGAACCAGGGCGGGCCGAAATGGCCGGGAATCGCCGGCCAGGCGAACGCGCCCCAGGGGTTCAGCTCGGTGCGCCCGTCCATCACCTCGGCCATGAGGGTGCCCATCAGGGTCGCCATCTGGGTGCCGTGGCCGCTGTAGCCCATCGCGTAGTAGAGGCCGTCGCGCTCGCCGGCGCGGGGGAGGCGGTCGCGGGTCATGTCGACCATGCCGCCCCAGCAATAGTCGATGCGGACGTCGCGCAGTTCGGGGAAGACGTCGTGCAGGGCGGCGCGCAGGATCGCGCCGCTCTTCTCGTCCGAGGCCGGGTTGGAAACCGCGAAGCGGGCACGTCCCCCGAAGAGCAGCCGGTTGTCGGGCGTGGTGCGGAAGTAGTTGACGAGGTTCTTGGTATCGACCGCATTGCGGCGGCGCGGGGTGAGCCGGTCCAGCATCTCGACGGGCAGGGGCTCGGTGGCGATCAGGAAGGCGCCGACCGGCACGATGCGCCGGCGCACCCAGCCGAGCGGGCCGGCCTGGGAGGTGCCGCTGGCCAAAAGCACCTGGCGAGCCCGGACGGTTCCGCGCGGCGTGCCGACGAGATGGCCGCCACCCGGAACAGCCTTCAGTGTCGTCATCGGGGTGTGCTCGTGGACCGCGACTCCGCGCCGGGCGGCGGCCTCGGCGAGGCCGCGGACGAAGCGCCCGACATGCAGGGCGGCGCTCTTGCGGTAGATCAGGCCGCCGTAATAGCGCCCGGATCCGATCTCGGCGGGGAGGTCGGCGCGGCTGACCATCTCGGTCTCGGGGTCGACCGTGGCGGCGAGCAGCGCCTGGCTGCGCGCCAGCTTGTCGACATGCTCGGGCTTGGCCGCGAGCTTGATCTTGCCGACGCGGGCGAAGCTGCAATCGATCCCCTCTTCCCGGACCAGCCGCTCGACCGTGTCGACGCCGGCATCGAAGGCCCGGTAGAGCCGGTCGGCGACCTCCCGGCCGAGCTTACCCGAGAGCGTGCCGTAATCCTGCGCGAAGCCGTTGTTGCACATGCCGCCGTTGCGCCCCGAGGCGGCGTTGCCGATCGTGCCGGCCTCCAGGAGGACGACGCGGGCGCCCTTCTTCGCCAGCGCCAGGGCGGCGGAGGAGCCGGTCAGGCCGCCGCCGATCACCGCGACGTCGCAGGTGCCCTCGACCGGCCCCTCGGCGCCGCCCGCGAACGGGTTCGACGTGTCCAGCCAATAGGATGTGAGCTTCATAGCGGCACCCGGAGGTTCGAGTCCTTGAGAGGCGGCGGCGAGAGGCATCGCGGCGGGCCTAATGGAACGACTGGCTGGCGAGGGCGAAGAGGCGCGCCGGCCCGGTCGGCGCCAGGACACCGCGCACCATGGTGAGGGCGTCGCCGACCTGCTCCAGGCCGGTCCCGGTCAGCCAGGACGAGAGATGCGTGGAATCCGGCACGTCGATCCGCACGAATCGGCCGTCGAGGCGGGTGAGCGCCGCGGCGATCAGGCGGCGCGCCTCGTCCGGGCTCCCGGCGACGACCGGCCCGATGACGTGGCCGCGGCCGAAGGGCCGGGCGATCGCGTAAGCAGCGGGGGCGCCGTCGCGCAGGAGAACGAAGCCCTCGCCGGCCGCGATCAGGCGTTCCAGCAGCGGGCGCCGCGCGAAGCCGGTCGCCTCCCGGTCGAGCCGCGCGGTCGCCTCGATGTCCTCAGGCGCCATCGCCCGCACGCCCGGATCCGGCGTCTCCGCGGGGCGGCGCCGGTACGGGCCCTGGTGCTGCCGGACGGTGCCGACCGGCGTGAAGCCGTACCGCGCGTAGAGCGCGCGTCCCTCGGTCGTCGAATTGAGCAGGAGGGTCCGCGGCCCGGCCGCGCCGAGCAGCGCCTCCACCAGCCGCGTCCCGTAGCCCCGCCCCTGCGCCGCACCCGCGACGATGATCATGCCGATGCTGGCGTGGTCCGCGTCGTCCGGGAACCAGGCCGCCGTGCCGATCACCGCGCCGTCGCGCTCCAGGGCGAAGCCCCGGCCGACCCGCAGGGCGAACTCCCAGTCCTCGCGCCGGTAGGGCCAGGCCATCTCCTGCGAGAGCGCCAGGGCGCCGGGCAGATGCGCCGCCGCGAAGGGCACCAGGGCGACGGGATCGGCCGCTGTCCGGTGGTCCGGGAGGGTTGCGGTGTCCATGATGGGGGGCTTCTCGCGTCGATGGCAGGAGGCGCGACGCGGCATCCGCCCCTCGGTCGGGGAGGGCGGTCCGTGCCGTTCGCCGGCATGCGAAGGGTGTGATCGGTCGGACGCTAGCTCAGGGCGTGCGCCGCCAGCCCGTAGACGCCCGGGCGTCCGGGCTCGACCGTGGGCAGGGCTGCACCGCGGGTCAGCGTCCTCACCGTGTCGAACAGGCGCAGGCCCGCCGCTTCCAGGTAGGTGCGCAGGGGCCCCATCTCCTGCCGGGTGTCGAGGCGGACGAAATGGCCGTCGAGACCGGCGAGCAGGGCGGCGGCGAGTGCCACGGCCTCCTCCTCGCTCTCCGCCACGACCGGGCCGATGACCGTTCCGCGCCCGAACGTCCGGCGCGCGCCGTAGCCCACCAGGCGCCCGCCGCGCCGAAGGCCGCGGATCTCGGCCGTCCGGGCGAGCTGCACCATCAGCAGGGGGCGCCCGGCCCCGAACCCGGCCTCGTCCAGGGCCGCGACCTCGCCGAGATCGGTCGGCGCGATCGTCTCGACTGCGTCCGCGAGGCCGGGCATGGCGGCGGCCTCCGGCGTCGCGTAGCCCTGGCATTGAGAGACGGTCGCCTGCGGCGCGAAGCCGAGCGAGACGTAGAGGCGGTAGGCGGCCCGGGTCGAGTTCAGGATCAGCCGGCGCTCGCCGCATTGCTGGAGGATGCGTTCCATCATCCAGCGCCCGCCGCCTTGGGCCTGGAGGCGCGGCGAGGTGATGACCATGCCGATCGTCGCGCACTCGTCGCCGTGGGGAAACCACATCGCCGAGCCGAAGACGCGGCCGATCTCGTCGAGGGCGGCGAAGCCGTGACCGAGGGCGCGCAACGCCTCCCAGTCGCCCGGGCGGTGCGGCCACTCGACCCCGAGGGACAGGCCGTGGAGCGCTTCCACGTCGACGGAGGCGATGTCCTGCGTGGCGAGCTCGAAGGATTTCAGCCGCATCGTGTTGGGGGGCGTCGTCACCGCATCCTCTCCTTCGTCGGCCGGCGCCCTGGAGGACGACCCGGGTTCAAGGCCCGCATCGCATCGCCACGGCGCCACCGCTCGCCGTAAGATGGCCCGGACCGCGCCGACATTTCCGCTGGAGATCGGGCGGTTTTCGGAATTTTCGCCCGAAGCCTCCCGGTTTACGGCAGGAGCCCCGGATTCTCACCGTTAAGGTCGAGCCGGTTCAGGGGGACTGCGCCGCTCCTCGCCGGCCGTTCCCACCGCCATTCCGTTCAATCCGCCGCGCCGGTCCGCCCGCGGTCGCGGGTCCCCATCCACTCGCCTATCCGACCCCTTTGCCCAGGAGACCGGCATGAGCCTTCTCGTCACCATCGATACCGATCCGCGCTTCGCTCCCAAGGAAGCCCTGCCGCTGCCCGAGCGCCTGATCTCGGGCTCGCCCGCGTTCAAGACCTGGGCGCAGGACGACACCCGCGACGGCATGATCAAGACCGGGATCTGGGAGGCGACCCCGGGCGAGACCCACTCGATCAAGGGCACCACCTTCGAATTCTGCCACATCCTCTCCGGCCTGATCGAGATCGAGGAGGCGGGCGGCGAGACCAGGACCTATAGGGCCGGCGACAGCTTCGTGATGAAGCCCGGCTTCGTCGGCATCTGGCGCACGATCGAGACGGTGCGCAAGATCTATGTCTGCGTCTACGAGTGAGCGTGAATCGAGGCTGACAACGTCCCTGGGAATAAGGAAGGCGGCCGGGAGGCCGCCTTTTTGCGTCCGCCCGGCACGTTGCGTCCGCTCGCCAAGCCACGGGATTGGCCTTCCCTCCGCAAAGGCAGCGTCGTTCGAGTAAAATCCCTTCCACAATCAAACGCGGGATCCCCTCTCCCATACGGAAGCGTGGAGGGCCGCGACTTCGTCTCCAGGACAGCCCCGCCACTGGCGGGGAGACGGGGACCCCGCGCCCTTTCTTCTCCTGACCCCATGCACCGGCGGGGACGGACCGAAGCAAGGCCATGGCCTTGGCCACAGCAGATTGTTGCGCATCGCGACCCGGCCGGCGGCATCGCCGGCCCGCCCTCGGCGCCGGCGATCCGCGCGGCACGCTGGCGTGACGAAGCCGGGCAGCCCCCGCTCGCCGCATTCCGCAACTCTCACCGACCCGGATCCCCAGAAGGAGGCGGCAGGCCTCGGGCGATCCGCCCCTGATCGGCGCCTGCGCCAGTCGATACGGGGCTGCGCGCCCTCTCTCTTCTGCCGGAACGCGGGCGTGACCTCGCCCTTGACTGCGCGGCGCCCTATCCTGGTCAAGCCGTAACAGAACCGGACATGCGGGGCGGCCGCCGATGCGTTGCGCGCGGAGGCACCGCACAAATTTTGCCGGGACCGCATATTCGCAATTTTGTGCCGTCCCCCTCGGTCGTTTCGGTGCAAATCGCGCGGCCGATCCGCCACATTGCTGTCATCGAGAGCCGGGCCGGGCCCCGATCCTCCGAAAGGGCGGCGGAGCGCGAGGGCGCGGACGGGATCGGATGGCACGGGATCGACGCCATCCGCGGAATTTCACCCGCCGCCGCCCGGATCGCCGGCGGCGTCGGACGGCCCACCCGCCGCAGGCCGAAGCGGCGGGTCCGAGTGTCACGGCCCGCGAGATCGGATGTCGCCCGTGTCCCGGGCTCGTCACGCCCGGTCCGCCTGCGCCCTGGTCACGACGACCGCCGTCGCGGGATGCGGCCCGCGTCGGCTTGAAGCGTCCCCGACAACCCCGCGCCGGCGGATCACCATCCCACCAGGAGACCTGCGATGAGCGACACGAGTGCGAACTGGACTCCCGGTGACGACGCGATGGTCGAGGCCGCCATCCGGCGCGGCGCCGACCGGCGCGAATTGCTGCGGATGATGCTGGCAGGCGGCGTCGCCCTCTCGGCCGGCACCGCGATCCTCGGCCGCGCCGGCGCGGCGCTCGCCGCCGCGCCGGTCAAGGGCGGCCACCTCAAGGTCGCGGGCTTCTCAGCCTCGACCGCCGATACGCTCGATCCGGCCAAGGCCTCCAACGCCACCGACTACACCCGCTGCTGCAGCCTCTATAACCGGCTGACCTATATCGATGGCGCCGGCCAGGTCACGATGGAGCTGGCCGACAGAATCGAGAGCGCCGACGCCAAGACCTGGACCGTCACGCTGCGCAAGGGCGTCACCTTCCACGACGGCAAGAGCCTGACCGCCAAGGACGTCGTCTTCTCGCTGAAGCGCCACCTCGATCCCGCTACCGGCTCCAAGGTCGCCACGATCGCCAAGCAGTTCGCGGACGTGACGGCCGCCGACGACCTCACCGCCACGATCACCCTCACGGCGGCCAATGCCGACCTGCCGACGATCCTGGCGCTGCACCACTTCATGATCGTGGCCGACGGCACCACCGATTTCGCCAAAGGCAACGGCACGGGGCCCTTCGTCCTCAAGGAGTTCAAGCCGGGCGTCCGCTCGATCGTCGCCCGCAACACCAACTACTGGAAGGCCGCGGGTCCCTATGTCGACAGCTTCGAGTATTTCGCGATCGCGGACGAGTCGGCGCGCCTGAACGCGGTGCTGTCGGGCGACATCCATGTCGGCGCCAACCTCAACCCGCGCTCCCTGCGGATCATCGAGGGCAACCCGGCGATCGCTCCTTTCATCAGCAAGCTCGGCACCTACACCAACCTCAACCTGCGGCTCGACCTCCCGCCGGGCGACAAGGCCGGGGTGGCCGAGGGCTTCAAGTCCCTGATCAACCGTCAGGTGATCCAGAAGTCGGTGCTGCGCGGCCTCGCCGAGATCGCCAACGACCAGCCGGTCCCGTCCTGGAGCCCCTATTTCAACGCCGAGCTCAAGCAGCGCGACTACGATCCGGAGCGGGCCAAGTCCCTGTTCCAGAAGGCCGGCCTCCTCGGGCAGGAGGTCCGCATCGTGGCGTCCGACGCCGCCAGCAGCTCGGCCGACTACGCCGCCGTGCTCCAGCAGGCGGGCGGCAAGATCGGCCTGAACCTCGTGATCGACCGCGTCCCCGCGGACGGCTACTGGTCGAACCACTGGCTCAAGGACCCGATCGGCTTCGGCAACATCAACGCCCGCCCGACCCCGGACATCCTGTTCTCGCTGTTCTACCAGTCGACCGCGCCGTGGAACGAGAGCCGGTACAAATCCGAAAAATTCGACGCGATGCTGCTCGAGGCCCGCGGCCTCCTCGACCAGGCCAAGCGCAAGCAGATCTACGGCGAGATGCAGGCCATGGTTGCCAACGAGGCCGGCACCGTGATCCCGGTCTTCCAGTCGAACCTCGACGGCGTGTCGCCCAAGCTGAAGGGGCTGGTCGCCAACCCGCTCGGTGGCATGATGGCCTACGGCCTCGCCGAATACGCCTGGTTCGGGGCCTAAGCAGAGCTGCATGGCGCAACTCTGCTTAGCTCCTTGATTTTTGCATCATTTTTATCGCCGAATCGGTGACCGCTTCGGCCCCGGCCGTCCGCGGCCGGCGGAATGATGCTTGGAGCCGCGGGTGCCGGGGGCGGTCCGCCGCTTCCGGAGCCGCCCTGTTCATGCCGTCAGCGCGGGATCGCCGATGAACTCTCTCATCCTCCGCATGGTCGCGGGACGCGTGGTCGTCGCCGTGGTGACGCTGCTGATCGTCGCGATCGTCCTCTTCTTCGCGACCGCGCTCCTGCCGGGGGATGTGGTGCAGATCCTGCTCGGCCAGGCGGCGACGCCGGAGGCGGTCAAGGGCCTGCGGACCGCCATGCATCTCGACCAGCCGGCCGCCCTGCGCTTCCTCCTCTGGCTGAAGACCCTCGCGACGGGCGATCTCGGCGTCTCCTACGTCAACAACATCCCGGTCGCCGAGCTGATCGGCGGCCGCCTGGCGAACTCGCTGAAGCTCGCGGGCGTGACGGCGGCGATCTCGGTGCCGGTCGCGCTGAGCTTGGGCGTCACCGCCGCCATCCTGCGCGGGACGCTGGTCGACCGGATCATCGCGGTCTTCACCATCGCGGTGATCTCGGTCCCCGAATTCATGGTCGCGACCCTCTCGGTCATCGTCTTCGCGGTCTATCTCGGCTGGCTGCCGGCCCTGTCGATGACCGGCGACGTCACGACGATCGGGGGCCTCATCAAGGCCTACGCGATGCCGGTGCTCACGTTGAGCTTCGTCGTCTCGGCGCAGATGATCCGCATGACGCGGGCCGCCGTGATCGAGACCCTGAACACGCCTTACATTGAGATGGCGCTGCTGAAGGGGGCTTCGCGCCGCCGCGCGGTGCTGCACCACGCCCTGCCCAACGCGCTCGGGCCGATCGTCAACGCGGTGGCGCTCTCCCTGTCCTACCTGCTGGGCGGCGTCATCATCGTCGAGACGATCTTCAACTATCCGGGCCTCGCCAAGCTGATGCTCGATGCGGTGGCGACCCGCGACCTGCCGCTGATCCAGAGCTGCGCGATGATCTTCTGTCTCGCCTACCTCCTGCTGATCACGATCGCCGACATCGTCACCATCGTCTCCAACCCGAGGCTGCGCCACGCATGAGCGTTTCCCTGTCCGGCGCGCGACCGCTGCGCCGCTGGCGCCTCGGCTACCGGATCAGCCCGGTCGGCGCGGTCGCCTTCCTGGTGATCCTGGCCTGGGCCGTCGTCGCGGCGGTCGCGCCGCTGATCGCACCCCATCCGGTCGGCGAGATCGTCGATTTCGACTTCTTCCAGCCGGTCTCGGCCTCTTACCCGATGGGGACCGACTATCTCGGCCGCGACGTCCTCTCGCGCATCCTGTTCGGGGCCCGCTACACGGTGGGGGTCTCGCTGGCGGCGGTCGCGATCGCGTGCTTGTCCGGCGTCACCCTCGGCATGACCGCCGCGGTGATCGGCGGCCTGTTCGACGGTGCGCTCAGCCGCTTCCTCGACGCGCTGACCTCGATCCCGAGCAAGATCCTGGCGCTGGTGCTGGTGGCGGCGGTCGGCTCCTCGATCCCGGTCCTGATCCTGACGCTCGCCGTCATCTACATTCCCGGCAGCTACCGCTTCGCCCGGGCGCTCGCCGTCAACGTGAACGCCATGGACTACGTCACTGTCGCGCGGGTGCGCGGCGAGCGGCTCGGCTACCTCATCCGCGCCGAGATCCTGCCGGGCATCATCGGCCCGGTCCTGGCCGATCTCGGCCTGCGCTTCGTCTTCATCGTGCTGCTCCTCTCCAGCCTGTCCTTCCTGGGCTTAGGCGTGCAGCCGCCGAACGCCGATTGGGGGGCGCTGGTGAAGGAGAATATCGGCGGCCTGTCGCTCGCCGCCCCGGCGGTGATCTTCCCGCTGCTGGCCATCGCCAGCCTGACGATCAGCGTGAACCTGCTGATCGACAACCTGCCCCAGAAGATCCGCGACCGGAGCGACGACGCATGAGCCGCCTCGTCGAAGTCCGCGACCTGAGGATCGCGGCGCGCACCGATGCGGGCCGCACCGTCGAGATCATCCGCGGCGTCTCGTTCGACATCGACGAGGGCGAGATCGTCGCCCTGATCGGCGAGAGCGGCTCGGGCAAGACCACGATCGCCCTCGACCTGATGGGCTATACCCGGCCCGGCTGCCGTGTCACCGGCGGCACCGTCACCCTCGACGGCGTCGAGATGAACGCCGTGCCTGAGAGCCGGCGGGCGGGATTGCGCGGCTCGCTCGTCTCCTACGTGCCCCAGAGCGCGGCGGCGGCCTTCAACCCCGCCCACACGATCATGGACCAGGTGGTCGAGGTGGTGCGCATCCACGGCTCGATGCCGCTCGGGCAAGCCCGCGCCAGGGCGGTCGACCTCTTCCGGGCGCTGGCCTTGCCCAACCCGGAGACCATCGGCGACCGCTATCCCCACCAGGTCTCCGGCGGCCAGCTGCAGCGCCTCTCCGCCGCGATGGCGCTGATCGGCGCCCCCAAGCTGGTGATCTTCGACGAGCCGACCACGGCGCTCGACGTCACCACCCAGGTCGAGGTGCTGCGCGCCTTCAAGTCGGTGATGCGCAAAGGGGGCATCGCGGGCGTCTACGTCTCGCACGACCTCGCCGTTGTGGCGCAGATCGCCGACCGGATCATCGTGCTCCGCCACGGCGAGATCCGCGAGGAGGGGCGCACGGCCGACATCCTGGAGCGCCCGCAGCACCCCTACACACGCGAGCTGCTGTCGGCCTTCCGGCCAAGCGCCGCGCCGCGGGTGAGCCCTCTCGACCAGGACGAGGCACCCCTCCTCGTGGTGCGCGACGTTGTGGCCGGCTATGGCCGGCCCGACGCCGAGGGCCTGCCGGCTCTCCGCATCCTCAAGGGCGTCGATCTCACGCTCGCCCGCGGGCGCAATCTCGGCATCGTCGGCGAATCGGGCTGCGGCAAGTCCACCCTCGCCCGGGTGATCGCCGGCATCCTGCCGGCGGCGAAGGGCGAGATCCGTCTCGACGGCCGGTCGCTGGCGCCGGATTTCCGCAAACGCCGCCGCGAGGACCTGCGCGACCTGCAGATCGTCTTCCAATCCGCCGACACCGCGCTCAATCCCCACCAGTCGGTCGGCGAGATCCTGGGCCGGCCGCTCGCCTTCTACCACGGCATGGGCGGACGGGCGCGCGAGGCGCGGATCGACCAGCTGCTCGACATGGTGCGGCTGCCCCGACCCTTGCGCCATCGCCGCCCCGGCGAGCTCTCGGGCGGCCAGAAGCAGCGCGTCAACCTCGCCCGCGCCCTGGCGGCGGAGGCCCGGCTGATCCTGTGCGACGAGATCACCTCGGCACTCGACACCGTGGTGGCCGCCGCGATCATCGACCTCCTGAAGGAATTACAGCGCGAGCTGTCGCTGTCCTACCTGTTCATCAGCCACGACATCGAGACCGTGCGGGCGATCTGCGACGAGGTGGTGGTGATGTACAAGGGCGAGAAGGTCGAGCAGCTCCGCCCCGACGTGAATGGCGGGCAGCCGACGCACGCCTATTCGCGGCTCCTGTTCTCCTCGGTGCCGCAGCTGCGCACCGGCTGGCTCGACGGGCTGACGCAGGATCCCGAACTCACCCGGGCCTTCGCGCAGCGATAGCAGCCG
This sequence comes from Methylobacterium currus, assembly GCF_003058325.1. Lineage (NCBI taxonomy): Bacteria > Pseudomonadati > Pseudomonadota > Alphaproteobacteria > Hyphomicrobiales > Methylobacteriaceae > Methylobacterium > Methylobacterium currus. Next base: position 6,377,460 of record NZ_CP028843.1, on the reverse strand, counting down.
GCTTGCGCCGGGACCTGACCCGGCGCGGTCTTTGCGGGGAGCAGGCCCTGCCTAGAGCCGAAACATCGTATCGAGCGGCAGGTACGACCGCACGATCGGCGACTTCAGCACAACGAAGCTGAAATATTGCTCGATGCCGATCTCGAGATCCAGCAATCGCTCCATGGTCGTCTGATACTCGATGACATCGACGGTGACGAACTTGAGCAGATAATCGTAGCCGCCGGAGATCAGGTGGCACTCCATCACCGAATCGATCTTCTCGATCGCCGCGAGGAAGCGGGCGAAGTCGGCCTGCCGGTGGTTCTTCAGCGTCACCTCGGTGAAGACGGTCAGGGCCTGGCCCAGTTTCGACAGATTGATCTGCGCCGAGTAATTCGCGATGTAGCCCTCGCTCTGCAGCTTCTTCACGCGCATCAGGCAGGGGCTCGGCGAGAGGTTCACCCGTTCGGCCAGATCGACATTGGTGATGCGTCCGTTCTTCTGCAACTCGGAGAGAATTTTCAGGTCGATCCTGTCGAGCTTCATCGGTGTCTGTCTGGTTCGTCAGCGGCGGCGAGGGGGCTTGGAGGAGTCTTGCCGCGGGAGATTCTTGCTGCTGGGGATTCTTGCCGCTTTTGCGACGCCCCGCAATCGACCGATCACGGTCCCGGCCGGCACATTCGCCTCACGTTCGAGGCTGGACGGCACGAAACGCGATCGGGCCAGGACGCGGCGTCCCGAACGAGGCGGCGTCGCGACCGGCTCATCCGGGTCACGGACCGCTCAGCTCCGTAGACCGTTCCGTCGGAGAGCGTGCTCGAGACGAAATGGTGGGGCCTGCCGGACTCGACACTGCAACCAGACCGGTATGAGCAACCCGATCGCTGAAAATCTTCGCTTCTGGCGAATCAAGACATCCTAGTGCATTGACGCATTCAGATGATTCACGTCAGGCGTGAGGCATGCGAGTCTGAGGCATGGCTCAGACTGTCTGCGTGATTCCCAGCGCCGCCGACCTGGCGCACCTGTCCGCCATCGTCGCCGATCGGGCGCAGCCCCTCAAGCACATCCAGCGCGCCCGCATCGTTCTGCTCTCGGCCGAACGCCTCTCCGTCCTCGACGTCGCCCGCCAGGCCGGCGTCAGCCGGCCAGCCGTCTGGCGCTGGCAACAGCGCTACGCCGAAGAAGGCGTCGAGGGACTGCTGCGCGACAAGACCCGTCCGCCTGGCAAGCCGCCCCACTCCACCGACACCGTCGCCGAGGTGCTGGCGCTGACCTGCTCCGAACCGCCCGGTGAGGTCACCCACTGGACCGGCCGCGCCCTGGCGCAGGCCGTCGGGATCTCCTTACGATCGGTCCAGCGCATCTGGGACGCACACCGCCTCCAGCCACATCGGGTCCGCAGCTTCAAGCGCTCGAACGATCCAGCCTTCGCCGAGAAGGTCGAGGACATCGTCGGCCTCTCCATGGATCCGCCGCGCCATGCCGTCGTGCTCTCGCTCGACGAGAAGAGCCAGATCCAGGCCCTGGAACGCACCCGTCCGAGCCGACCCGTCACGCCAGGTCGTCCCGTCACGCCAGGTCGTCCCGTCACGCCAGGTCGTCCCGTCACGCCAGGTCGTCCCGTCACGCCAGGTCGTCCCGTCACGCCAGGTCGTCCCGTCACGCCAGGTCGTCCCGAAACCCAGACCCACGACTACGTCCGTCACGGTACCACGACGCTGTTTGCCGCGCTCGACGTGCTGGAGGGCACCGTGATCGGTCGCTGCATGCAGCGTCATCGCCACGACGAGTTCCTGCGCTTCCTCAACACTATCGAGGCCGCGGTGCCGGCCGGCAAACTGATCCATGTGATCCTGGACAACTACGCCACCCACAAGCACCCGAAAGTGCGAGCCTGGCTGGCCCGGCATCCGCGCTGGATCTTCCACTTCACTCCGACCTCGGCCTCGTGGATGAACGCGGTCGAGGGCTTCTTCTCGGCCTTGACCCGGCGCAGGCTGAAACGTGGCAGCTTCAGCGGGATCGTCGACCTTCAGGCTGCGATCAACCGCTACATCACCGAGCACAACGACAGGCCAAAGCCCTTCGTCTGGACCAAGCCGGCCGCCGCCATCCTCAATGCCGTCAACGGCAACGCTGCACCATCCGAATGAGTCAGTGCACTAGCACTACTTTGGCAGGTTGTCCTTAAGGTGGCTGGTCGAGGGCGGCATCACAATGCGGGCATTGCTGCGGCGATGGCTGGCCGAGATGGTCCAGGATGGCCTGGCGGATGGCCGGCATCGAGGGCTGGGGCGGTGGGCAGGCGATTATTTTTTTTCCGTCCCGTCGCTGCGAGGCGCCGGGATCGGAGGAAGGCGTAGGCCATCATCGTCATCAGCGCGTGGCGATGCAGCCCGGTCCAGGAGCGGCCCTCGAAGTGGTCGAGGCCGAGTTCCTCTTTCATCTGCTGGTGCGCCTGCTCGCAGATCCAGCGCGCCTTGATCGTTGCGGCCAGTTGCTTGAGGGTCGCATCGGCGGGGAGGTTCGTGAGGTCGTATTTGCGCTCGCCCGAGCCGCGCTCCTCGCGCACCAGCCAGACCTCGCCTTCCGGCAGGTGCTGGTTGCCTTTTGTGCCGATCCGCTGGGTCGGACCATCGGCCATCCGGACGCGCAACGCGCAAAAGTGGCCCCGCAGCCGACCCTTGGTGCCGTGCTGCCAGGTCACCACCCGGCCGGTCATGTCTGCCAGGATCGTTTCGGCTGCGACCGAGACCTGATCCGGCACGTGACGCTTGCGCGGTCGTCCGCGCCCCGCGACCGGGAAGATCATCGTCACGTCGGTCGGATAGACCTTGCTGCGCCCCGCGATCCCGACAGCCCAGGTCAGGCCACGCGCGCTCGGGGCCTGCCGGAACGCGGCGGACCCGTAACCCGCATCGGCCAGCACGCAGCTGAAGCGCACGCCCCCCCCTCCCGGGCCCGGTCGATCTCCGCGACGGCGATCTCCAGCTTGGTGCGGGCCTCGCGCCGGTCCTCTCAGGGACACCGGCCCTGGTCATCCGGTGCGGGTCGCTCGTCCAGGTCTCGGGCAGGAACAGCGCCAGGCCGACCGCCACCGGCACCTCGCCGCGCGCCAGCGTCAGCGACACCAGCGTCTGACAGTTGGCGGTTTTGCCCAGCGTCGTGGCGTATTGCGGCGCCACCCCGACCGAGCGGTTGCCCTTCTTCGGCAACGCGGTGTCGTCGACGACCAGGATCGCATCCACACCGCCGACAAGGCGATCGGCCTCGCCGAGCAGCGCCCGCTGCAGCGGAGCCTCATCCCAGATCCCGGCCGCGATGAAGTGGTGCAGCCGGTCGTAGGAAACCCCATCGGCCTGGGCCGGCCTTGGCTGGACGCTCTTGCGATCACCCAGGCCGATGAGCCCGGCCACGTAGAGTGGGCACATCGCCCGGAGTGCCGGATGCGACACAGACCAGCCAGGAACGGCTGCAGCCATCGATCCAGATCGTCACGCCATCCGCTCGCATCCGACATCGCGATCACCCACGTCTATCGCCGTGGTATGCGAAGCCGCCATAACCGGATGCGTGCCCTCACCCTGCCAAAGTAGTGATAGTGCTCTGGCGCCAAGGAACGAGCTACGTGTTTGCTCGCCAATAGCCTGCAACCATACAGAAATTCACAGTGTATGGTGCGCCTTTAGAAGGCATCGGCGCAATAGATTTAAGGGCCAAGCTCGATGATGTGTGATAACTATTTGTGGGCGGAGAAAAATATCCAGTGGGGATGAGAGTCGCCCGGTCCAGTGGGGCGAATTTCATAGCTAAATTTGACAAAACCAATCTGCGAGAGGTCATTGCGCAGATAATCAACGTCCTCTACCATCGTGTCGTAGCCGCTATTGGTCGATATGGCGTCGTAGTTGTTTTCAAAGTATCCGGCCTTTCCGGGAGAAACACCAAAACCCATCTGAATAGATATGCGTCCAAGCTTTCGCAGTGCGCGATGCATATCTCTTAGGATATTAAATCGAACTTCGTGTACGCAGATGTGCTGCATAGCAATTGTTGAAAATATCAAATCATAGGTGTTATCTGGCGCATCCCCAAGATTGCTTCCCGTCGTCAAATACAAATTTGGAACTTTGATGTTATGAAATTCCAAGTTTGACTTGGCATTGTCCAGATTGTTTTGTGCAATATCGGCGCCATCGAGCCTCTTGAAGAGATGGCTATATTTAACAATGTTTCTACCGGGACCACAGGCAAAATCGAGCGCTAATTTTTCTTTCCAAGTTTCATCGACAAATCCGAGTAAATATTTGTCATAGTCGGGCCAGTTATTGTGCTCGTTATAGCTTCCTACAACATTGTCTTCTTTTCTATTCACATCGTATTTCGAAAGTGATGCGGCCTTTTCGTACCAATTCTTCTGCATATTAACATATTTGCTCATCCCCTCGCTCATTGGATTTCCCTTCTTGTTCTGCGGTATCGGCCATCCATGCCGCCGCTCGCGCGCCGCTGAGTCTCGCTTTGGCAGAGAGCACGGATCCTGTCCAAAACGCAAGCGAACCTCCCCAGGGTATCGACTCGGAAGCAATGAAGTAATATTAGAAATATCAGTAATAGTCGATCATAATATTACTTATTCAGCTGATCCGACGACAGTATCAATAAGTCACCAATTGTATAATTTATTTACACTATGATAAGACCGTCGTTACCTTTGAGCTTTTGATCTGAGCCCTCTCACCATCAATCCGGAGATCCTGATGACCGTCGCTGAGATCCAGCGGGCGCTCCTCGCGCGCGGGTATGACCTCGGGCCGGCCGGCGCCGACGGCGATGCCGGGCCCCGCACCATCGCCTCGGTGACGGCGTTCCAGCGCTCCGCCGGCCTGGTGCCGGACGGCATTGCTGGGGCACTGACGCAGAAGGGGCTCGGCTCCGCCGACCTGACTGAGCGCCGGGCCGAGCCCGAGCAGCCGGCTTGGCTCGCCCTGGCGGCGCCTGAGATCGGCACCCATGAGGGCGTCGGGAAGGCGAACAAGCCGATCGTGGTCCAGTACTTTGCCGATGCCGGTTTCTCGGGGGTCAAGGACGACGCCACCGCGTGGTGCGCGGGCTTCGTCGGCGCCATGCTTGACCGGGCCGGCCGCAAGCCCTCGGGGAGCCTCGCGACGCGGTCCTATGAGGGCTGGGGCGTCGGGCTGAAGGAGCCCGCTCTGGGCTGCATCGCCACGAAGAAGCGCGCCGGTAGCGCGTGGCAGGGTCACGTGGGCTTTGTCGTCGGCGCCAACGCCTCGACCATCTACTTGCTCGGCGGGAACCAGGGGGATCAGGTCTCGGTTACCGGCTTTCCCCGCAAGGAATTCACCTCGTTCCGGTGGCCGGCCGACGTGCCGCTGCCGGTGGCGACCAAGCTACCGACGACTATCGCCGGCGCCAAGTCTGGCGTCAGCGAAGCCTGATAACCTTGGCGACGTGCGTTGCCCCGGGCAGTCTGCTGCTTTTCTATTTCTGATCTCGGCGCTTTGTGCCGGCGCTCGATTTCCTTCGCGTCGAATACGTGGTATAGGCTCTTCAGGACAATGATTGCACGCGATTTCACACCATCATGAAGTTTATTGTAGGCTACTTTTGCTTCTTGAAGCATCATAAATGCATGTGTGATCTGATGAGTTATTCGATAACGAAGTTCGGCGGCGCGCCACCTCTATCACTACTTTGGCAGGGTGAGGGCACGCATCCGGTTATGGCGGCTTCGCATACCACGGCGATAGACGTGGGTGATCGCGATGTCGGATGCGAGCGGATGGCGTGACGATCTGGATCGATGGCTGCAGCCGTTCCTGGCTGGTCTGTGTCGCATCCGGCACTCCGGGCGATGTGCCCACTCTACGTGGCCGGGCTCATCGGCCTGGGTGATCGCAAGAGCGTCCAGCCAAGGCCGGCCCAGGCCGATGGGGTTTCCTACGACCGGCTGCACCACTTCATCGCGGCCGGGATCTGGGATGAGGCTCCGCTGCAGCGGGCGCTGCTCGGCGAGGCCGATCGCCTTGTCGGCGGTGTGGATGCGATCCTGGTCGTCGACGACACCGCGTTGCCGAAGAAGGGCAACCGCTCGGTCGGGGTGGCGCCGCAATACGCCACGACGCTGGGCAAAACCGCCAACTGTCAGACGCTGGTGTCGCTGACGCTGGCGCGCGGCGAGGTGCCGGTGGCGGTCGGCCTGGCGCTGTTCCTGCCCGAGACCTGGACGAGCGACCCGCACCGGATGACCAGGGCCGGTGTCCCTGAGAGGACCGGCGCGAGGCCCGCACCAAGCTGGAGATCGCCGTCGCGGAGATCGACCGGGCCCGGGAGGGGGGCGTGCGCTTCAGCTGCGTGCTGGCCGATGCGGGTTACCCAGCGCGATGTGGTACCATTCGACGCCTCGTTCCTGAGCCCAGCGCAGGACAGCGGTCGAGGTCAGTCCGGTGCCGTTGTCGCTTACCACCATCGCAGGCAGACGGCGCTCAGCGACGAGCCGGTCCAACTCGCGCACGACGCGCAGGCCCGAGAGCGAGGTGTCCACCACTGTCGCCAGCGCCTCGCGGGTGTGGTCGTCGACGACGTTCAGGACGCGGAAGCGCCGCCCGTCGGCGAGCGCGTCACCGACGAAGTCCCATGACCAGCGCTGGTTGGCCTCCTGTGGGATAGCCATCGGTGCCCTGTTGCCGAGTGCTCGCTTGCGCCCGCCGCGACGGCGCACGGTGAGCTTCTCCTCCCGATAGAGCCGGTAGACCTTCTTCAGGTTCACGCACGCCCCCTCCCGCTTGAGCAACATCGCCAGCCGCCGGGAGCCGAACCGGCGGCGTTCGCCCGCATGGTGGCGCAGCCGAGCCCGTAGCGCGTCGTCGGTGCCGGGCCTGCGCTCATATTGGAAAGCCGAGCGATCTACCCCGAGAAGCCCGCACGCACGCCGTTCCGGGAAACCGGCTCTTGCGCATGGTCCATCTCCACCTCGATGGACCCGACTTACGGATGGCAGGAAATCAGGGGAGCGGGTCACGAGTTCAAGAACGGCCGTGGGCGCCGGTGACCGTTCAACCGTTTGTCGGAGTTGATCGAGCAATGTTCACCTGACTTGGTTCGGGTCACTCACGCGACGGCCTACTGGTCACGACCGAACGTACCGCATGTCCAGAAATCTCTGTGCGCCTTCAAGCGCCTCGCCGCAGCGAGGAGCGACCTGGACAAGGATCGCTTCAGGCCGGCTCAACCCAGTCCAGAACCGCAGCGAGTGCGACACCGTCCACCATGGTTCCGTGAGCGTTCGCGCAGCGAGCCTCGGCTCCGCAGTCCGCAGGCAAGCGGTGGCAGCCGCAATAACGGCCGGTGGCGCGTGTCGCGCGCGCAACGCCTGCGTCATCTCTTCTTCAAGCGGCTGGATCAGCACCATCGAGACGAAGCTCGCGACGAGGTCGTGCATGGATGTATTCCCGACATGCAATGCCTGACCGTGCCGGGGTCAGGGTGCCGCCATGGCGCGGAAACCAGCGGCTCCCCGTCGCCCAGCTACGGCGTACGGACCTCACGCCCAGTCCGGTCCGCCGGAGTCGTTCGAGGCGATCCCCGGTGCGGCACGACCACGCTCCACACCACGCCACCGAGGAGCAACCCGAACGTCACCCCGAGCGACAGGGCCGGAGGCAGCTTGTCGATGGCGAGCAGGTCGGCGATGAAAATCTTGGAGCCGATGAACACAAGGACGGCCGCCAGCGCATACTTGAGGTAGTGGAACCGATCCACCATCGCCGCCAGCGCGAAATATAGTGCGCGCAGGCCGAGGATGGCAAATATATTTGACGTATAGATGATGTACGGATCGGTGGTTATGGCGAAGATTGCAGGGACCGAGTCGACCGCGAAGATGATGTCCGCGACCTCGATCAGCAGGAGCGCCAGAAACAGGGGCGTGATGTGCCAAGCGGGTTCACCCGTCGTCCGATCCGGCTGGCGGACGAAGAAGCGCTCGCCCTGCAATCCGTCCGTGACCGCGAGGCGACGGCGCACGAAAGCGAGCACAGGGTTCGCTCCCACGTCGTACGGACGGTCCTTGACGACCAGCATCTTGACGCCAGTGGCGATCAGGAAGGCGGCGAAGACGTAGAGCATCCACGCGAAATTCGCCACGATGGCTGCGCCGAGCCCGATCATGATCGCGCGCAGGACGAGCACGCCCAGGATGCCCCAGAACAGCACCCTGTGCTGAAAGGCGCGCGGGATCGCGAAGTAAGCGAAGATCATCGCGATGACGAAGACGTTGTCCATCGCGAGCGCCTTCTCGACGGCGAAGCCCGTCAGGTAGGCCATCCCGGCATCCGGCCCGAGCTGCCACCAGACGAAGGCGCCGAAGCCGAGACCCAGGACGATGTAGAGGGCGCTGGTCGCGAGGCTCTCGCGCACGCCGATGGCGCGCCGCTCGCGGTGCAGGACGCCGAGATCGAGGGCGAGGAGCCCGGCCACGAGGCCGAGGAAGCCGAGCCAAAGCCAGGCGGGCTTTCCGAGCCAGTCGACGGACAACATGCTGGATTCCATGAAGGCGCCTTCATGCCGGACCGCATAGTCGGGAGTGGTCCGACATCGCGAGTGCGCCGGCAGGCACTCACCAGAGGGGCCCGGACCTCGAGCGCTCTGAGACGTGGGCGGCGCTCCGTCAGGCCGCAAGTCGATATCCACAAATGATTGCCATCAATTATCTCAATGAGCAGCAATCGATATAACAAGGCGCCTCCGCTCCAGCTTTCGCGAATAACGACGACTTGAAAACGGCGCCTGCCCACCGATCTCATGGTGCGAGGTCGCGGGTCCGCACCGTCGGTGCCGGCTGACGGTACCTCGATGCTCTTCCGAACGAGAATAGAGCCATGTCACGAATGCTGGACCGCTCGCGGACCATCCGCATGCGGAGGGGCCGAGCTCTAGTTGTCGCCGCTGTGCTCCTCGCCGGCGCCGGTCCCGCGCCCTCCGCCTTCGCGGGCAATGCTGAATCAGCGCCGGAGGTTGGCATCGTGACGGTCCAGCCGAGGCCCGTCACCCTGACCAAGGAGCTGCCCGGTCGGGTGACGCCGATGCGCATCGCCGAAGTGCGTCCGCGCGTCTCCGGCATCATCGTCGAGCGCGCCTTCCAGCAGGGCAGCGTGGTCAAGAAGGGCGACGTACTCTACCGCGTCGACCCGCTCCCCTTCGAGGTCGAGCTCGAGAGCGCCAAGGCCGCCCTCGCCCGGGCCGAGGCCAGCCTGTTCCAGGCGTCGCGCCAGGAGGACCGGCTGCGCGCCCTGCTGTCCGGCCAGACCACGACGCAGGCCCAGTACGACCTCGCGCTCTCCGCCGAGCGGCAGGCGGAGGCCGAGGTCGCGGCCCAGAAGGCGGCGGTCAAGCGGGCGCAGATCAACCTCGACTACGCCACCATCCGCGCCCCGATCACCGGGCGCATCGGCCGCGCGCTGGTCACCGAGGGGGCGCTCGTGGGCCAGACCGAGGCCACCCATCTCGCCACCATCCAGCAGCTCGACCCGATCTACGCGGATTTCACCCAGTCGGTGACCGAGCTCAACCAGCTCAAGCGCGACCTCGCCTCCGGGCGCCTGCGCCAGGTTTCCCCGGACGCGGCCCGCGTGCGCCTGCTCTTCGACGACGGCACCCCCTATCCGCACACCGGGCGCCTGCTGTTCTCGGACGTGACGGTCGATCCGGGGACCGGGAAGGTGACGCTGCGGGGAGAGTTCCCCAACCCGCAGGCCGACCTTCTACCCGGCACCTACGTGCGGGTGCAGATCGAGGAGGGCGTCAGCGCCCGCGCCGTTACGCTGCCCCGCCAAGCCATCCAGCGCAACAATGCCGGCGGCAGCGAGGTCTATGTGATCAACGATGCGGGCCGGGCCGTCCTGCAGCCGGTGCGCACCGGGCGGACCCTCGGCGACCAGGTCGTCATCGAGGATGGTCTGCAGGCAGGCAATCGCGTCGTGGTCGAGGGCTTCCAGAAGTTCGTCCCCGGCGGCCCGGTCACGCCAGTTCCGTGGTCGGGGAGTGCTGCCTCCGCCAGCGCCGCGCAGAACTGATCCCCCCGCGACCGTCCTCTCTCCGGAGACACGCTGTCATGCCCGCCTTCTTCATCGCGCGGCCGATCTTCGCCTGGGTCGTAGCCATCTTCATCTGCCTCGGCGGCCTGCTCGCCCTGCCGTTCCTGCCCGTGGCCCAGTATCCGGTCATCGCGCCGCCCTCGATCGCGATCTCGACGGTCTATCCGGGCGCCTCGACGCAGAACCTCTATTACAGCGTGACCCGCCTCATTGAGGAGGAGCTGAACGGGGCCGCCAACATCCTGAACTATGAATCCACCAGCGATACGACCGGCGAGGTTGAGATCGTCGCGAACTTCCAGCCCGGGACCGACGTGGCTCTGGCGGCAGTCGACGTCCAGAACCGGATCAAGCGCATCGAGCCCCGCCTGCCCGAGGCCGTGCGGCAGCAGGGCATCCAGGTCGTCGAGGCATCGAGCGCGATCCTGCAATTCGTCACCCTCACCTCGCCCGACGGCAGCCTCGACGAGGTTGGGCTCGGCGACGTCGCCACGCGCTACGTCCTGCCCGAGTTGCGCCGCCTCCCGGGCGTGGGCCGCGCGCGCCTGTTCTCGACCGAGCGGGCGATGCGCATCTGGCTCGACCCCGACAAGATGCTCGGCCTCAGCCTGACGGCCGGCGACGTCGAGGCGGCGATCCGGGCCCAGAACGCCCAGGTCTCGTCCGGGCTCCTCGGCACCGCCCCAAGCCCCGTCACCGAGCGCACCCAGAACATGGTTCTGGTCAAGGGCCAGCTCGAAGCACCGGAGGAGTTCGGCGCCATCGTGCTGCGCGCCAATCCGGACGGCTCGACGGTGCGCCTCGACGACGTGGCGCGCATCGAGGTCGGAGGATTGTCCTACGCCTTCTCGACGCGGCTGAATGGAAAGCCCGCCGCGGCCGTGGCGGTGCAGCTCGCACCGCGCGGCAACGCGCTCGCGACGGCCGAAGCCGTAAGGACCAGGATGGGCCAGCTCGCGGCCTTCTTCCCGCCCGGCGTCGCCTACGAGGTGTCCTACGATGTCACGCCGGTGATCCGGGCCTCGGTCAAGAAGGTGCTGCTGACGCTCGCCGAGGCGGTGGTGCTCGTCTTTCTCGTGATGTTCCTGTTCCTACAGAACATCCGCTACACGCTGATCCCGACGATCGTGGTGCCGATCGCGCTACTGGGCACCTGCGTGGCGCTGCTCTGGCTCGGTTTCTCGATCAACGTGCTGACGATGTTCGGGATGGTGCTGGCGATCGGCATCCTCGTCGACGACGCCATCGTGGTTGTCGAGAACGTCGAGCGGATCATGGCCGAGGAGGGCCTATCCCCGAGGGAGGCGACCGAGAAGGCGATGGGTCAGATCACCGGGGCGGTGATCGGCATCACGCTGGTGCTGATGGCGGTGTTCGTGCCGATGGCGTTCTTCCCCGGCTCGGTCGGCATCATGTACCAGCAGTTCTCCGCCTCCATGGTGGTGTCGATCGGCTTCTCGGCCTTCTTGGCGCTGTCGCTCACCCCCGCGCTGTGCGCGACGCTGCTCAAGCCGGTCGAGAAAGGACACGGCCACGCCAAACGCGGGTTCTTCGGCTGGTTCAACCACCGGCTGGACCGGCTCACGCGGGGCTACGGCCGTGCCACGGGCTGGATGGTGGCGCGGGCCGGACGCTTCATGCTGCTCTACCTTGCCCTGCTCGCCGGCCTCGGCACCGCGATGTGGCGGCTTCCCTCCGGCTTCGTGCCGGTCGACGACCAGGGCTTCGTCATGGCCGACCTCCTCGCTCCTTCGGATGCGAGCGCGAGCCGCACGCTCGACGTCGTCAGGGCGGTGGAGGACCGGATGGCCCGCACTCCGGGCGTCGACAAGGTGACGTTCATCACAGGCTTCAGCTTCTACGGCCAGGGCGCGATGACGGGGCAGGCCTTCGTCACCCTCAAGGACTGGTCGGAGCGCGGCGCCGACCAGAGCGCCGAGGCGATCATCGCGGACAGCAACGCCGCCTTCGCCCGGCTGCGCGACGCCGAGGTCTCGGCTCTGGCGCCGCCGCCAATCGCCAATCTCGGCACGACGAGCGGCTTCAGCTTCCGCCTCCAGGACCGCTCGCAGCGCGGCTACGACGCGTTGATGGTGGCCAAGGACCAGCTGCTGGCCGCGGCCGCCCGCTCGCCGGTACTCCGGAAGGTGGTGGTCGAGGGCCTGCCGCCCGCGCCGCAGATCCGGCTCGACATCGACCGCGAGAAGGCGGCGGCCCTCGGCGTCACCTTCGCGGACATCAACGCCACCTTGTCCGCCCAGCTCGGCTCGACCTACGTCAACGACTTCCTCAACCGCGGGCGCATGCAACGCGTCATCGTCCAGGCCGAGGAAGCAAAGCGGGTGCGCCCGGAGGACCTGCTGACCTACAGCGCGCGCAACAGCGCGGGCGCGATGGTGCCGTTCTCCTCGTTCGCGCGCGTGGCCTGGGTGACGGGACCGACGCAGGTGGTCGGTTTCAACGGCTATCCGGCCGTGCGGCTCACCGGCGAGCCTGCCCCCTGCTACACCTCGGGCGACGCGCTCGCCGAGATGGAGCGCCTCATGGGCACGCTGCCGGCCGGATTCGGCTACGAGTGGGCCGGCCAGTCGCTTCAGGAGAAGCTCGCGGGCTCGCAGGCGGCCTTCCTGCTCGGGTTGTCGATCCTGTTCGTGTTCCTGTGCCTCGCGGCCCTCTACGAGAGCTGGACGATTCCCCTCGCGGTGATGCTGGTGGTGCCGCTCGGCATTGTCGGCTCGGTGGCAGCGGCCTACCTGCGGGGCCTGCCCAACGACGTCTACTTCACGGTCGGGCTTATCACGATCATCGGCCTGTCGGCCAAGAACGCGATCCTGATCATCGAGTTCGCCAAGGACCTGCGGGCGCAGGGCAAGCCCCTGGTGGAGGCGACGCTCGAAGCGGCCGAGCTGCGGTTCCGACCGATCCTGATGACCTCGCTCGCCTTCATCCTGGGCGTGGTGCCGCTGGTGATCGCCTCGGGCGCGAGCGCGATGAGCCAGCAGGCGCTCGGCACCGGCGTGCTCGGCGGCATGATCACCGCGACGGTGCTCGCCGTGTTCTGGGTGCCGATTTTCTTCGTGGTGGTGATGCGCACGCTCGGGCGGGACCGCGCGGCAGCGAAGCCGGCGCTCGCCGAGGCGGGCCGAGCGGAGGTCGCCTGAGCGGAGACCGGGCGCCGGCGATCGGTTTCGCCAATGACCGTCATTGCCGGCGCCGGGCTTGAAGCGAAGGTGCAGCCCCTCGACATCGGGCGGGCACCCTGGTCCGGGCCCCTCTGGCGAGTATCCTCCGGCATGCTCGCGATGTCGGACCGCGTTCGATATCCCGACGCCGGCCCGACCGAGTATCGCATGCCCGACTCGCCCCTCGACTTCGATCTGCTGCGCGCCTTCCTCCGCATCGTTGAGAGCGGGAGTTTCACCCGTGCGGCCGAGCGCATCGGGCGCACCCAGTCGACAGTCTCCCTGCAGATCAAGCGGCTGGAGGACGGCCTCGGCCGGCGCGTCTTCGACCGTGACGGTCACGACCTCCAGCTCACGCCGGAGGGCGAGATCCTGCTCGGCTACGCGCGGCAGATCCTGAGTCTTGGCGACGAGGCCTGCGCCCGCATCATGGAACCGGAGGTTGAGGGCGTCGTGCGCCTCGGCACCCCGGAGGATTTCGCGACGGCGCACCTGCCGGACGTGCTGGCGCGCTTCGCCCGCGCCCATCCGCGCGTATCGCTGGAAGTCCATTGCGACTTCACGGTGCATCTGCTCGACGGCTTCTCCCGTGGCCTCTACGACCTCGTGCTCCTCAAGCGCGAGCCGCAGGGGCCTGGTGGCGGCGTCGGCATCTGGTGCGAGGTGCTGGAATGGGTCGCGTCACCCGGCCTCGCGCTCGGTCCGGGACCGATCCCGCTGGTGCTCGCGCCGGTCCCCGACGTCTACCGGAAGAGGGCGCTGCAAGCGCTCGAGGCGGCGCGCCTGCCCTGGCGCATCGTCTATACCAGCCAGAGCCTGCTGGGCCTGCAAGCCGCCGTTCGCGCCGGGTTGGGCGTGACGGTGCTGCCCAAGGGCATGATCCAGTCCGGCTTGATCCGCGTGTCGGGCACGCACGGCCTTCCTGCACTGCCGGCGACGGAGGTGGTGCTGTATCGCGCACCGGGCTCCCTGCCGCGGGCCGCCGATCTCCTGGCCGAGCACATCGTGCACGCGCTCGAAGCGGAAGCGGGCTACCCCGCTGAAACGGGGGCTTGCGCTGAATTTCACATGGTCCCCTAACTCACGGCATGCAGCCGAGCTGAACCGCCGCTATCCACCGAGGCTGTGTGAAAACGCAGAGGTCGTAGAAGGATCTTCCCCTCGTCCACCCTGGGCAGCGGCTGCATAGGCATCCCGACGGCACTCGGCCACCACCTCGGTTCCTCCGATGGCGGCAGCGCAGAAGATCGTTCTACAAATTCGGGGCGCGCCTGAGTTTTCACACACCGTCCACCCCTTGCGGTCCTTCGGCGGGCGCCGCTCGAAGGTCTGCTTGGGGTCGGCAGCATGGATTGCGCGAGCGTCGCTGGAATGCCCGAGTGGGATCGCAAGCAGCCCCTCGCATGGTCAAGCTGATTGGGTTCTGCCCCTCAACCCGGAACCCACCCGTTGTCCGTTCGTTAGCCGGCGGATCTTCAAGACCCGAGACCCCGCCTTCAGTCCCGCCGGCAACCGCCGAGCGGGGCTTTTTCATGCGGGCGTCACTTCAACATTTGCGGAATTGACTCTCTGCTTGAGCCCTGTTCCAATCCAGAAGCAACCGGCATGGACGTAGTACCGCAGCACGTCCTCGTGCACGGTCTTCAGACCGGCGATCCTGTCCAGTTCCGCGGTTGGTATGTCCGCTGCGCGCTCGACGCCGTATGAAGCCCGTGTCCGTTCGCCTCCGGATATAATCCAGGCCGTGGCCCGACGGGGATTGTGCACGGCCTGCAGCAGAGCCGACTCTCGGTTGCCCATGAGACAGGTGATCGCACAGGGGGCCTCCTCCTCAATTGCCGGACGATGGCAACGATGCGGGCGCTCTCAAAGTGAACCGCTCCGGGTTTTTCGGAGGCTTGTTGGCTTGGGTCAGGCGGCCGAGGCCTGGTCGCCGACGTGAGCATAGTAGCGCGCTTCGGCCTCGGCGGGAGGGACGTTGCCGATTGGCGCGAGGAGGCGACGGTGGTTGTACCAGTCGACCCACTCCAGGGTGGCGTACTCGACGGCCTCGAAGGAGCGCCAGGGTCCGCGTCGGTGGATGACCTCTGCCTTGAACAGGCCGTTGATCGTCTCCGCCAAGGCATTGTCGTAGCTGTCGCCGACGCTGCCGACCGACGGCTCGATGCCTGCTCCAGCCAGGCGCTCGGTATAGCGTAGAGCCAAGTATTGCGAGCCGCGGTCCGAGTGATGCACCAGCCCGCTGCCCTGACCAGGGCGACGCTCGTGCAGCGCCTGTTCCAGAGCATCCAGGACGAAGCACGCGTGAGCGCTGCGTGAG
The DNA here is from genome assembly GCF_003058325.1 of Methylobacterium currus. Lineage (NCBI taxonomy): Bacteria > Pseudomonadati > Pseudomonadota > Alphaproteobacteria > Hyphomicrobiales > Methylobacteriaceae > Methylobacterium > Methylobacterium currus. Next base: position 6,361,858 of record NZ_CP028843.1, on the reverse strand, counting down.
GCCCGCCAACCGACGATGCGCCGGGCGAACACATCGATGACGAAGGCCACATAGACGAAGCCCGACCACGTCGGCACGTAGGTGAAGTCGCTGACCCACAAGGCATTCGGCCGGGGAGCCTTGAAGTGGCGGTTGACGCGGTCGAGAGCGCAGGCAGCGGCCGGGTCGGGGATCGTGGTGCGTACGGTCCTGCCACGCACCACCCCCGCCAAGCCCAATCGGCGCATCAGCCGCGCCACCGTGCATCGCGCGGTCACGATCCCCTCCCGGGCCAGTTGCCGCCAGACCTTCCTCACGCCGTAGACGCAGAAGTTGGCCTCGAACACGCGCTGGATCTCGATCATCAACGCGGCGTCGCTGCGCGCACGAACCGGCTGCTTCTCGGGATCGGCACGTCGGGCCGCATGCAGGTAGTAGGTCGACGGGGCGATCGGCAGCACCCTGCAGATCGGCTCGACCCCGTAGACCTCCCGGTGATCGTCGATGAAGCTGATCATGGCCGTGACCGGCGGTCGAGCTCCGCCATGGCGAAATACGCCGACGCTTTGCGCAGGATCTCGTTGGCCTGGCGCAGCTCGCGGTTCTCTCGCTCCAGCGCCTTGATCCGCTCGCGCTCGTCCGTCGTCTGCCCGGGTCGCACGCCCTGATCCCGCTCGGACTGGCGCACCCAGTTCCTCAGCGTCTCGCCCGAGCAGCCGATCTTGGCGGCAATCGACTGGATTGCCGACCACTGCGAGCCGTGCTCGCCCTCGTGCTCGCGCACCATCCGCACGGCACGTTCACGCACCTCAGGGGAAAACGGGGCTGTTCGTTTCGTCATGGCTCCATCCTCTCAGAAGTTGGAGCCTCCGAAAAACCCGGAGCGGTTCAAAGCCCTTGTCGATATAGTCGCCGAGGAAGACCAAGTGTCGGGGCCGGCCGGCGCCATGCGCTGCGATCCGCTCACGCGAGCGCTCAAGTGCGTCCGAGCATCCGTGGATGGCACCAATGGCGTATGTCAGTTCGTCCATACGCGGGCAGGTCTTCGGACCGGAGGGCAGGAACTCGAGGCAAGCGGTCGACACCGCCGTTGTCTATTGTGCAGGGCAGCTATGGAACGCCATGCATAGAAAAGGGGATTCTTTGGGATGCCAAGCAAAGACATAGATGAGAAACATCTTCGGCTGGACACTCACCGCGCCACACACGAATGCCCGGCTGTTGGAGCTCCGATGGAACTGCTGACGCCGAGCAGCACGCCCAGCGACAAGCTGGCGAGGCTGCGGGACCATTCTAAAACGGTGGGTGGGATGGCGGATGCCATGCTCCTGCCTTACCCGCCACTGGCCTCAAGGCGATGTCTCGGATCGCGCAAGGGGCTTGCCGGAAACGCCGCTCCCGGGTACCTACGGACAGGGTTTCTGTCGCCGAAGCTGTCGCCCAGCCGCAGACCAAGCGCCAAGAGATTGAAGACGAAGACCAAGGGCCTGTAGCTCAATGGTTAGAGCCGACCGCTCATAACGGTCTGGTTGTAGGTTCGAGTCCTACCGGGCCCACCACGATTTTCCCTCTGTAGAGCCCTCGATTTATCCCTCCTCGCGGGGGCTTGGCGGGGCTACTGGAACCGCAAACGTGCGAAAGCCCCGCTCGGAGACCCTCCGGCGGGGTTTTTGGCGACGCGGGGACCGGCGCGCGCCCGGCCCTTGGGGTGTCACCGGTTCAGCCTGCCCCCTCCCACGTGTCCTGATCCAGGCCACGCCTCGGCCCCCGTCGAAGTGGCTCCATCACAAGTGGTGGGCAGTCAGATCCCGGTAGTTTCCAAGCGACGAGGCGTCTGTGTCCTAAACAGCCGTCCCCGTTGATTCGGTGCGCCCTTGCCCAGTCCGTTCGCCGACCGTCAGCCATCTATCGCCGACAATTTGCGCATCCGTTCCAGGCGAACGGCGTCGACGTCATCGTCCAGGTGCGGAAGCTCGGCGAGGGCTTCGACCATCCACTGCTCGCCGTGGCGGCGGTCTTCCGCCTGTTCGCCAACCTGTCGCCGTTCGTGCAGTTCGTTGGGCGCATCATGCGGGTTGTGGAGCAGGGTGCGCCCGAGGCCCTCGTGAACCGCGGCGTCGTCGTGTTCCACGCCGGCGCGAACACCGCATCGCGCTGGGCCGACTTCCAGGCCTACACCGAGGCCAATCGGGACTACTTCGACCAGTTGCTGCCGGTTGAGGGCCTCGACTTCGGACGGGGCGATGAGATCAAGATCGAGCCCGCGGCACGGGACTTCCTCGACCAAGTCGACGTCCGGGCACAGGGCGGTATCGACCTGCAGGAGATACCCCTGATTCGGGACAACCCAGAAGCGCTTGACCTGCTGCGCCCGTTGCACGCCCAAGGGTATAGCACCGAGCAGATCTCTGTGACGTCGGCGGAATTGGAGGCCGTGCCGACGACCCGGGCGCGGGAACGGCAGGCGATGCGCCAATCCCTGGACATGCGTATCCGGACCGAGATGGGCCGTATCCTCTCCGCGCGCGGCCTGCGCCATGACGGCCGGGACCTCGACCGTCGACGCCTCGGGAGAACCAACTTCGTGATACTGAAGGGTGCTCTCGACCGCTAAGTACGTCCTCATAATTTTTGTGGTATGCTGGTGTGTTATCAGGGGGCCGCGATGCGCGCCTTGCATCTGGACAAGCTGAACGTCGATCAGCTGCGCGGGCTTGACGATCTCTATCGCATGACGCGTGACGTCCGGGTCCGCACGCGTGCGCAGATGATCCTGCTGCTGGCCGAGCAGGGCCTCACCATCTCCGAGGTCTGAACTGCTCCGGGTTTTTCGGAGGCTCCAACTTCTGAGAGGATGGAGCCATGACGAAACGAACAGCCCCGTTTTCCCCTGAGGTGCGTGAACGTGCCGTGCGGATGGTGCGCGAGCACGAGGGCGAGCACGGCTCGCAGTGGTCGGCAATCCAGTCGATTGCCGCCAAGATCGGCTGCTCGGGCGAGACGCTGAGGAACTGGGTGCGCCAGTCCGAGCGGGATCAGGGCGTGCGACCCGGGCAGACGACGGACGAGCGCGAGCGGATCAAGGCGCTGGAGCGAGAGAACCGCGAGCTGCGCCAGGCCAACGAGATCCTGCGCAAAGCGTCGGCGTATTTCGCCATGGCGGAGCTCGACCGCCGGTCACGGCCATGATCAGCTTCATCGACGATCACCGGGAGGTCTACGGGGTCGAGCCGATCTGCAGGGTGCTGCCGATCGCCCCGTCGACCTACTACCTGCATGCGGCCCGACGTGCCGATCCCGAGAAGCAGCCGGTTCGTGCGCGCAGCGACGCCGCGTTGATGATCGAGATCCAGCGCGTGTTCGAGGCCAACTTCTGCGTCTACGGCGTGAGGAAGGTCTGGCGGCAACTGGCCCGGGAGGGGATCGTGACCGCGCGATGCACGGTGGCGCGGCTGATGCGCCGATTGGGCTTGGCGGGGGTGGTGCGTGGCAGGACCGTACGCACCACGATCCCCGACCCGGCCGCTGCCTGCGCTCTCGACCGCGTCAACCGCCACTTCAAGGCTCCCCGGCCGAATGCCTTGTGGGTCAGCGACTTCACCTACGTGCCGACGTGGTCGGGCTTCGTCTATGTGGCCTTCGTCATCGATGTGTTCGCCCGGCGCATCGTCGGTTGGCGGGCCTCACGCAGCGCTCACGCGTGCTTCGTCCTGGATGCTCTGGAACAGGCGCTGCACGAGCGTCGCCCTGGTCAGGGCAGCGGGCTGGTGCATCACTCGGACCGCGGCTCGCAATACTTGGCTCTACGCTATACCGAGCGCCTGGCTGGAGCAGGCATCGAGCCGTCGGTCGGCAGCGTCGGCGACAGCTACGACAATGCCTTGGCGGAGACGATCAACGGCCTGTTCAAGGCAGAGGTCATCCACCGACGCGGACCCTGGCGCTCCTTCGAGGCCGTCGAGTACGCCACCCTGGAGTGGGTCGACTGGTACAACCACCGTCGCCTCCTCGCGCCAATCGGCAACGTCCCTCCCGCCGAGGCCGAAGCGCGCTACTATGCTCACGTCGGCGACCAGGCCTCGGCCGCCTGACCCAAGCCAACAAGCCTCCGAAAAACCCGGAGCGGTTCACCTCACCCTTGTCCGTCGATCTGCGTGAGCGTGTGGTGTCCGCTGTCATAGCGGGTGCGTCCTGCCGCCAAGCTGGCGAGCGGTTCGGTGTCAGCGCCGCCAGCGTCAGTCGCTGGCATGCCCGCCATTTCCGGGACGGCCACGTCCGGCCCAAGCCGATGGGCGGCGACCAGCGCTCGCACGTCATCGAGGCTCACGCCTCGCGGATCCTAAGGCTGTGCGAGAAGCGCGGCAACATCGTGCTGTCGGAACTGCGCGACGCCTTGGCCGAGCAGGGCGTCACCTCCAGCACCAGCAGCCTGTCGCGCTTCCTGGCCCGCCATCGCATCACCCGTAAAAAGGGGCGCTCCACGCCGCCGAGCAGGACCGTCCGGACGTAGCGGAGGCCCGCCAGGCGTGGTTCGAGGGCCAACTCGATCTCGATCCGGACCATCTGGTGTTCATCGACGAGACGGCGGCCTCAACCCGGATGGCGCGCCGCTATGGCTGGGCCCCGCGCGGCCAGCGCTGCCGCCTGCCGATGCCGTGCGGGCACTACACGACCACCACTATCACGGCGGCTCTGCGCACGAGCGGCCTGACGGCGACGGCGATCTTCGAGGGGGCCACCAACAGCCGGCGCTTCCTGGACTACGTCACCGACACTCTGGTCCCGGCGCTCCGGCCAGGCGACATGGTGATCCTCGACAACCTCCAGGCCCATAAGGTGGCGGGCGTGCGCGAGGCCATCGCGGCGGCCGGCGCGCGGGTGGTGTACCTGCCGCCCTACAGCCCGGAGTTCAATCCGATCGAGCAGGCCTTCGCCAAGCTCAAGACGTTGCTGCGCACCGCGGCCGCGCGCACGGTAAAAGCGCTGCAGGACGCGATCCAGCAAGCCTTCGCCGCCTTCACCCCGCAGGAGTGCCGCAACTACATCAATGCAGCCGGATACCAGAATGACTGCTACGTTTCAGACTGATCGGGCGACGCTCTAGCCCGATTGGATCAGTGCGCTTCGAGCCAAAATCGGGCCATGTCCCATTCGATCAAGCTGCCTCGCACAGACTTGATACGCTGCTGCAAGCCTTTAGCAGGCATTCTCGCTGGCCCGCATTGAGGAGCGCGCGATGCCGAGCGCTCCTATCCCCCAGTGGTTCGCCATGTCGTCAGATCCGTCGCTGGACATGGTCTTTGTGCCTGGAGGAACGTTCCGGATGGGCTCGGACCGGCACTATCCGGAGGAGGCCCCGGTCCACCAAGTCTGCATAGACGGTTTCTGGATCGACCGCACGCCAGTCACCAATGCCGATTTCCGGACCTTCGTGCGCACCACCGGCTACGTGACGATGGCCGAGCGCCGGCCCGACCCAAAGGACTACCCTGGTGCGTTGCCGCACATGCTGAAGCCCGGCTCGCTCGTGTTCAAGCCGCCCAGGGGCGCGGTCGAACTGCGCGACTGGGGCACGTGGTGGCGCTTCAAATTCGGCGTGCACTGGCGGCGGCCCTACGGGCCGGGCTCCTCGATCGCCGGCCTTGACGATCACCCGGTGGTGCACGTCGCCTACGCCGACGCTGATGCCTACGCAGCCTGGGCCGGCAAGGATCTCCCGACCGAGGCTGAGTGGGAGTACGCCGCGCGCGGCGGTCTCGACGGGGCCGAGTTCGCCTGGGGCGACAAGCTCACGCCGGGTGGCCGGCACATGGCCAATACCTGGCAAGGCGCCTTCCCGTACGAGAACCTCGTCCTGGATGGCTACGAGCGCACCTCGCCGGTGACCGCGTTCCCGCCGAACGGCTACGGCCTGCACGACATGATCGGCAATGTTTGGGAGTGGACCACTGACTGGTACTCGCCAAGGCATCAGGCCGATGCACCGAAGGCTTGTTGCATGCCGATCAATCCGCGCGGCGGATGCGTAGAAGGCAGCTACGACCCTGGTCAGCCAGACATCAAAATTCCTCGGAAGGTGATCAAGGGCGGCTCGCACTTGTGCTCGCCGAACTACTGCCAACGCTACCGTCCTGCGGCGCGGCATGCTGAGGCGGTCGACACTTCGACGAGCCATCTCGGCTTTCGTTGTGTCGTCAGGAAAGGGCATCGAACTCAACCGGCCCCAGCAGGAGGACTGCGATGATCGATAAAGATGAGCCCTCTGAGCCAGCGACGAATATTGATCCGCCGAGGCCTCAGAAAGGCGCACCGTTCCGTCCAACTCGACGCGGCCTGCTCGCCGGAACGTCAGCTCTGGCTATGACAGGAACCGCTGCGCACGCTCAGCTCCGTGGAAGCCCAGGCGCGCCGAATGCCGTCGAATTCCCGAACAGCCGTGTGTTGCCGACGCCGACGCCGCCGTTCAGTGGCGCGATCATGCCGACGGCAAAGGATAGCGTTGCCGCTTGGCCGCCCGCGGTTGCTGCGCCAGAAGGCGCGCCGAACGTACTTTTGATCTTGACTGACGACGTCGGTTTCGGCGCGCCGTCGACTTTCGGCGGCATCATCCCCACTCCCGCGCTCGACAAGATCGCTGCGGCTGGCCTTCGATACACGGCCTTCCACACCACTGCACTTTGCTCGCCCACGCGTGCCGCTATGCTCACAGGGCGCAACCATCACTCGGCAGGGACCGGGAATATCTCGGAAATGTCTTCGGGCTTTCCCGGGTACAACTCGATTATACCGCCAGAGAAAGCCACGGTGGCGAAGACATTACGTCTCAATGGTTATTCCACTGCCTGGTTCGGAAAAAACCACAACATCCCTGCATGGGAAGCAAATCCCGTTGGCCCGTTCGACAACTGGCCTGTTGGCATGGGCTTCGACTACTTCTTTGGTTTCGTCGGCGGCGATACGAGCCAATGGCAGCCGGGCAACCTCTTCCGCAACACCACACCGATTCATCCTTACGTCGGACAGAAGGATTGGAATCTCGGAACCGCGATGGCTGACGATGCCATCAGTCACATCAGGACGCTTGCAGCGGTCACGCCCAACCGTCCTTGGTTCATCCACTACGCGCCAGGCGGCACGCACGCGCCGCACCAGCCGCCGAAAGATTGGATCGAGAAGTTCACGGGAAAATTCGACGCCGGTTGGGAATCGCTTGCCCATCAGATTTTCGGAAATCAAAAGAAGCTAGGCGTCATTCCGGCGAACGCGCAATTGCCTCCGTGGCCAGACTTTCTGAAGCGGTGGGATAGCTTGTCGACCGACGAGAAGAGGCTCTTCACGCGACAGGTGGAAGTCTATGCGGCCTACCTCGCCTACACCGACCACGAGATTGGCCGCGTCATCCAGGCGGTCGAAGATCTCGGGCAGTTCGACAATACGCTGATCATCTATATCAGCGGCGATAACGGCAGCAGCGCCGAAGGCTCCATGAACGGTACGCCGAACGAGGTCGCCTATTTCAACCTGCAGTCGTTCACGGTCGAGCAGCAGTTGCCGTTGATCGAAGCCTGGGGCAGCGACCGCACCTATAATCACATGGCCGTGCCATGGACGTTCGCATTCAATACGCCTTATCGCTGGACCAAACAGGTGGCGTCGCACTTCGGCGGCACGCGCAATGGCATGGCGATGTCCTGGCCAAAGCGTATCACCGACAGCGGCGGAATACGAATGCAGTTTCATCACGTGATCGATATTGTGCCAACACTGCTCGAATCGATCGGCATCCCTCATCCCACCATGGTGAACGGGATTGCACAAACGCCGGTGGAAGGCACCAGTGTGGTGTACACGTGGGACAAGCCCAACGCGGATGCGCCGTCCCACCGCAAAACCCAGTACTTCGAAATCTTTGGCAACCGCGCCATCTACCATGACGGATGGGTCGCGTGCACGACGCCCATAGCCACGCCGTGGAATCCGGACGCCCCAGTTCCCGACGATGCGATCAACGGTTACAATTGGGAGCTATACAATCTCGCGCAGGATCCTACGGAGTTGAACGATCTTGCGAAAGAGGAGCCTGAGCGTCTGCGTGTGATGCAGGAGCTCTGGCTTGTGGAAGCGACCCGCTATCAGGTGCTGCCCGTAAACAATTCAGTGATTACGGGTATGATCACACCACGACCGGGCCCGGCCGCCGGCCGCAAGCAATTCATCTATACGGCGCCGGTCTCTGGTATTCAGGCAAATTCAGCGCCTAATATCCTTAATCGCTCATATCTAATTGCAGCAGACATAGAGGTGCCACAGGACGGGGCCAATGGAATGCTGATCACCCAGGGTGGCCGCTTCGCTGGCTGGGGCCTTTACCTGCGCGAGGGCAAGCCTGTTTTTACAATGAACCTACTGGGCATAGAGCGACCGAAATGGGAAGCTGCGGACGCATTGCCGCCCGGTCGGCACAATATTGTCTTCGAATGGCAGATGGACGCGAGCGGCGGGCCTTTCTCGCGAGGCGGGTCGGGCACGCTTTCCGTCGACGGCAAGGAGGTGGCACGGCGCTCCCTGCCGCGTACTCTGCCCTTCACCTTTGCCTGGGATGAAACCCTGGATGTGGGTCTCGATACTGGTACGCCTGTCGATGACTCTGACTATCAGGTTCCTTTCCACTTTACCGGCAAGCTGAATCGGATCACCGTGGACTTAGGGACGTCGAGCGTCACGCCTGAAGCGCTCCGCGATTTTCAATCGCAAGCGCAAAAGCGCGGATAAACCAACTGCAAGCTCTGCCTCCGACGTCATCAAACTCGCTGTAGGCCTGCTCCCGCTTTGCAGGCCATTGAAGAAGTGCATGGCATGGCCGAGCAGGGCATAATTTTCTCCTCCCCGGGAGCGCCTGGGGCAGGTGAATGCATGGCTCGGATCGGTGGTCGGGGACGTTGTTGTCCCGCGCAGAGGTCAGCAATGCACGTTGCTCCCGTGCGGGAAGTCCAACGGCAGTTGCCACCACGTGCAGTGGTGCGAAGGACGTACCGCATGGCATCAAGGATCGTGCCTAGTGCACTGACTCAGACGGAAGGTGCAGCCTGGCTGTTGAGGATGGCGGCGGCCGGCTTGGTCCAGATGAAGGGCCTGGGCCGCTCGTTGTGTTCGGCGATGGTGCGCTTGATCGCCGCCTGCAGGTCGACGATCCCGGTGAACGTGCCGCGTCGCAGTCGCCGACGCGACAGCGCCGAGAAGAAGCCCTTGACGGCGTTAAGCCAAGAGGCGGAGGTCGGGGTGAAGTGGAACACCCAGCGCGGATGACGCGACAGCCAAGCCCGGACCTTCGCGTGGGTGTGGGTGCGGTAGTTGTCGAGCACCACGTGGATGATCTTGCCGGCCGGCACTGCCGCCTCGACGGCGTTGAGGAAGCGCAGGAACTCCTCGTGGCGGTGGCGCTGCATGCAGCGGCCGATCACCGTGCCCTCCAGCACGTTGAGCGCTGCAAACAGCGTCGTGGTGCCGTGGCGGATGTAGTCGTGAGTGCGGGTCGCCGGGCGTCCTGACGCGAGCGGACGGTCGGGCCGGGTGTCAGCGGGCGTTGAATACTCCCTGATTGTGGGCATCGAAAATTCCCTGGTCGGTGCCCTGGCCCGTAGGGTCGCGACGCCCCGCGCCCTCTCGGGCTTTTCCATCCTCAGCCACCATGCCTGCCGATACCGATCGGCTGGGAGCGACGAGGATGGTTCTGCTGGGAGAACTCGTCATGATCTTGGACCTGCACCGACAGGGCCTGTCCGTCTCCGCCATCGCCCGCCGGACCGGCCGCGATCCGAAGACGATCCGCAAGTACATCGAGCGCGGCCTCGAGCCGCCGGCCTACGGCCCGCGTCAGCCCGGCCGCCCGAGCAAGCTCGCGCCCTATCTCGATTATCTGCGCGAGCGGATCACCGCCTTCCCCGACCTGAGTGCCGTGCGCCTGACCCGCGAGTTGCGCGAGCGCGGCTACACCGGTGCCTACACCGCGGTGAAGCGGTTCGCCGCCGCGATCCGGCCGCCCGAGGCCAAGCCCTACGAGGTCCGCTTCGAGACCCCGGCCGGCCAGCAGGCGCAGGTCGACTTCGCCCGCTTCCTCGTCACCTTCACGGATGCGCCGGACACGACCTGCATCGTCTGGCTGTTCTCGCTGGTGCTCGGCCATTCCCGGCACATCGAGGCGCGCTTCGTCCTGCATCAGGACCTGCAAACGCTGCTGCGCTGTCACATGCAGGCCTTCACCGCGATCGGCGGCGTGCCGATCGAGATCCTCTACGATCGCATGAAGACGGCGGTCACCGGCGAGGATGCGGACGGCCACATCGTCTACAACCGATCCCTGCTGGCACTCGCCCAGCACTACGGATTCCTGCCGCGCGCCTGCCGCCCGTACCGGGCCAAGACCAAGGGGAAGGTCGAGCGACCGTTCTCCTACATCCGCCAGGACTTCTTCCTCGCACGTTCCTTCCGCGACCTCGACGACCTCAACCGCCAGCTTCGGAGCTGGCTCGATACCGTCGCCAACGTCCGCTTGCACGGCACCACGCAGCGGATCGTCTCGGAAGCCTTCGCCGCCGAGCGGCCCGAGTTGCAGCCCTTGCCGGCTCTGCCCTTCGACGCTCTGCTCACGCTGGAGCGGCGCGTCAGCCACGATGGCCTCGTCTCGATCGGTGGCAACTATTACAGCGTACCGGATCGGACCCGGCGCGTCGTCGAGGTGCATCAGTTGCCCGACACGATCCGCATCCTCGATGGTGGCCGGCTCGTCGCGAGCCATCCGATCCTGGAGGGACGACGGCAGTACCGCATCGACCCCGACCATCGGCAAGGCACGGCCGCTCGGGCCATGCGCCACGGCCATCCCGACAGTCTGCCGATCGGCCGCCATGGCGATCACGTCGCCCGGCGCTCGCTGGCTGTCTACCAGGCAGTCGGCGAACGGCTCGCCGGCGGGATCGGAGGCCAGCGATGAGCCGCACCGCATCCTGTGCCATCACGACCCTCGACAGCATCAAGCGCAGCTTGGTCGGCCTGCGCATGCCGCGCGCCCTGGAGGTGCTCGACGCGACGGTCCGGCGCATCGAGCAGGGCGAGATCGACGGCTTGGCCGCCCTCGACGTGATCCTGACCGAGGAACTGACGCTGCGCGAGAACCGCCGCGTGAAGACCGCCCTGCTGGTCGCGCGCCTGACCACGATCAAGACGCTGTCCGGGTTCGACTTTGCCTTCCAGCCCTCGCTCGACCGCGAGCGCGTCCTGGCGCTGGCGGAACTGACCTTCATCGACCGGGCCGAGGTCGTCCATCTGCTCGGACCACCCGGCACCGGCAAGAGCCATCTGGCGATCGCGCTCGCCGTCGAGGCGGTCAAGGCCGGGCGCAGCGTCGTGTTCTCGACGCTGGCCGACCTCGTGACCTCGCTGGCCAAGGCCGAGCGCGACGGCTCCCTGCGCGAGCGCATCCGCTATCTCTGCCGGGCCTCGCTGCTGGTCGTGGACGAGATCGGCTACCTCCCCGTCGTCCCCGGTGGCGGCAACCTGTTCTTCCAACTCGTCAACGCGCGCTACGAGCGCGGGGCGATGATCCTGACTTCGAACCGCGGCTTCGCCGAGTGGGGCGAGGTGTTCGGTGATCCGGTCGTGGCGACAGCCCTGCTCGACCGACTCCTCCACCATGCCGTGGTGATCCAGATCGAGGGGGCGAGCTACCGCCTGCGCCAGCACGCCGACCTCGTCCCCGAGCACGTCCGCTCCAAGGCCCTGATCGTTCCGCCGCCCGCACCCAGGCGTCGCGGTCGTCCACCCGGAAAGGCTGCCTCCGATCACACGGCCGGCTGATCACCGATCCGCACCGAACCCGCCGGCCAGGGAATTTTGAAAGCCCACAATTGCGGAGACTTCGGTGCCCGTTGACACCGGGTGCGTTCGAGGGCCTGGATCTGGCTCTTCTCGTCGACGGACAGCACCACCGCGTGACGAGGCGGGTCCATGGAGAGGCCGACGATGTCTTCCACCTTCTCGGCGAAGGCCGGGTCAGTGGAGCGCTTGAAGGTGCGCACGCGGTGCGGCTGCAGGCGGTGTTCCTGCCAGATGCGCTGGACCGAGCGCAGCGAGATGCCGGTCGCGGCAGCAACCGCGCGACCGGTCCAATGGGTGACCTCACCCGGCGGCTCGGAGCAGGTCAGCGCCAGCACCTCGGCGACGGTGCTGGTGGAGTGGGGCGGCTTGCCGGGCGGGCGGGTCTTGTCGCGTAGCAGGCCGTCGACCCCCTCTTCCGCGAAGCGCTGTTGCCAGCGCCAGACGGCGGTTCGGCTGACGCCGGCCTGGTGGGCAACTTCGAGGACGGGAAGGCGCTCGGCGGAGAGCAGGACGATGCGGGCGCGCTGGACGTGCTTGAGCGGGCGAGCACGATCCTGGCTGATCGCGCGCAGCCGTGCCTTCTCGTCCTCAGTGAGGATCACGCAGACGGTCTGAGCCATGCCGCAGACTCGCACGGCTCACGCCTGATGTGAACCCTTCGAATGCGTCAGTGCACTAGAGCGTCGCCCGATCAGTCTGAAACGTAGCAGTCATTCTGGTATCCGGCTGCATTGATGTAGTTGCGGCACTCCTGCGGCGCGAAGGCGGCGAAGGCTTGCTGGATCGCGTCCTGCAGCGCTTTTACCGTGCGCGCGGCCTCGGTGCGCAGCAACGTCTTGAGCTTGGCGAAGGCCTGCTCGATCGGATTGAACTCCGGGCTGTAGGGCGGCAGGTACACCACCCGCGCGCCGGCCGCCGCGATGGCCTCGCGCACGCCCGCCACCTTGTGGGCCTGGAGGTTGTCGAGGATCACCGTGTCGCCTGGCCGGAGCGCCGGGACCAGAGTGTCGGTGACGTAGTCCAGGAAGCGCCGGCCGTTGGTGGCCCCCTCGAAGATCGCCGTTGCCGTCAGGCCGCTCGTGCGCAGAGCCGCCGTGATAGTGGTGGTCTTGTAGTGCCCGCACGGCATCGGCAGGCGACAGCGCTGGCCGCGCGGGGCCCAGCCATAGCGGCGCGCCATCCGGGTTGAGGCCGCCGTCTCGTCGATGAACACCAGACGGTCCGGATCGAGATCGAGTTGGCCCTCGAACCACGCCTGGCGGGCCTCCGCTACGTCCGGACGGTCCTGCTCGGCGGCGTGGAGCGCCCCTTTTTACGGGTGATGCGATGGCGGGCCAGGAAGCGCGACAGGCTGCTGGTGCTGGAGGTGACGCCCTGCTCGGCCAAGGCGTCGCGCAGTTCCGACAGCACGATGTTGCCGCGCTTCTCGCACAGCCTCAGGATCCGCGAGGCGTGAGCCTCGATGACGTGCGAGCGCTGGTCGCCGCCCATCGGCTTGGGCCGGACGTGGCCGTCCCGGAGATGACGGGCATGCCAGCGACTGACGCTGGCGGCGCTGACACCGAACCGCTCGCCAGCTTGGCGGCAGGACGCACCCGCTATGACAGCGGACACCACACGCTCACGCAGATCGACGGACAAGGGTGAGGTCATCGCTGGCTCCTTCACCCAGCCAACGCCCTAACCAACTTGGCCGTTGCAGGCCGATCGCACAGCGCTCTAGCGACCCGCGCAGGGCCGCGCATGCGGCCAGCTGTCAGCAGCAATGAAGCAACTGACGCCCATTCGGTGCCGGTCTGGCAGATTGTAAAGGGTAGATTCTCACGCGCAAGTTCGGAGCAGGCTGCAGGTGTCCACGCAGCTTTGGTCTTTCACCTGTCGGGTACTGGCGCGGTCCGGGGATGAGCCAAGCAGGCTGTGCTTGGAGAACAAGCCGATCTGCATCGAGCCTACGGGTCCTACCTACCGGCCGATGACGATGTCCAGCGTTGAAACCCGTACCGCCACCACGTAGCTCGGTCCGCCTCGGGCGTGAGACTAACCCGCGTGGCGGCGTTCTGAGGCACGAGCTATCCCGTATCCGATGTCAGAACTTCGTCACGAGCGACTTATGTTCCGCCGCCAGCTTTGCCGGAGCGACCCAGAGCGGCGCAGAGATCGTTAGGTACGTTGCTGTTCCGGTGGATCTGTTCTTGACATCGAACTCGCGGAAGAAGCGCACATTCGTCGAGATCGGGATGTCGCCCAGCTTGAAGGTATAGCCAATCTGGGCACCGAGCGACGTGACTCGACCTTTGAACGGTCCGATCCTATTTCCCGAACCGCTGTCGCCAGTGAGCTGGTTGTAATAGTAGCCGACGAGACCGACCGACAATTCCTTGCTCAGGTACTTCGAGGCCGACCATTCCAGGTGGAACTCGGTGCCGGTGAGGTACTGGGTCGCCGGATTGATCCAGTTGAAAGTGATGCCCGGCACGACCGAGAGCTCGTAGCCGAGAACGGGATCGAGGTAGGTGAGCGCGCCACTGAGATCGATCGCCGGGCGATTGAGCGCGATATTGGACAACTGGCCGCTCTCGAAGCTGCCGGACGGCACGACGCCGAGGAGCGTGCCGCTCCAATGGAAGTTGCCGGAGTGCCAGCCCACGAACGAGGCAAGATAGATGTCGCCGACGTTGAAGTTGGCGTCCCGCTCGCGCCCGGCGATGATGCGGTCGATGCGCGGCGAGGCGAGGACCGCCCCGGCACTGATGTTGGGCGTACCGAATGGGATGGTGATGGAGAAGCCGAGATTGCCGCCTAGGATCTCCACGGGCGTGACCCAGATCGGCGTCGCGAATACGGCGCTCGTATCATTCTTAATGTTTGCGGCAACGACCCCGCCGCCTTCGAAAAGTCGGTTGCCGCCGAGGTTGCCCGAATAGTAGTACGTCTCGCTCTCGAAGTAGAAGCCCGGAGGTGGCGTCACGCCCGCGAGAGGACCGCGGTTGCCGAGAACGTAGATGCCCTGAGCATACTCGGCCGCCCGTGTACCCGGCGCGCCAAGTAGGCCCGTGGCGCAGGAGATCGCCAAAGCCAATTTCCGCCAAGCTCCGGACATGGCCGCGCCTCCGAAATCTCTGACGTTGCAGCGGGCTTCCACCGGCTGAACCGAATCGCAAAGGCCAAGCTTGCGCGAGCACATGCCATCCGCATTATCATTCTTTAATATTACGCGATGAACCGGCTATGAATTCGGTCATCGGCTCGGGTATCGGCGGAGAACATTCGTTTGGTGTGTCCCATACGATCAAGGCTGCTCTATCCACAATGATACAGTGACGCTGCCGGATCCATAGGATAGCCGGGTGACATCGCCAGTCAGGCCTGAAGCTGGCTTGGCTCCTCATTGCCGGGCTTTGCGCTGGCCTACGTCAGTCTCTGCGGACGGGCCAGGATCGTCCTCACTCGCAGGGTCTATCGAACCGGCTGCTCCGTCTCGCGTGGCGCCGTGGGCGGGCGATGCAGGATTTGTCGTCTTCACCCGGTGAACGTGCGGCACAGGCGAATTGCGCCAGACCGAAGTTCAGGATCGAGAAGGGTTCAAGCGATGACATCCGGGCTCGTCGAGGATGCCATTCACGCAACGAAGCCCGCTGATCGCCTCGGCATGTGGTGGATCCCCGGCGGGACCTTCCGAATGGGGTCGGACCGGCACTATCCCGAGGAAGCGCCGGTTCACCGGGTGGCGGTGGACGGCTTCTGGATGGACGAGAGCCCAGTCACGAACAGGCAATTCAGGCGGTTCGTTCAAGCCACCGGCTACCGTACCCTCGCCGAGATCCCACCGGATTCTAAGACCTATCCCGGCGCGCTGCCGCATATGCTCTTCGCTGGGTCGGTAGTTTTCGTGCCCCTGCGAGGGCCGGTCGATCTGCGTCACCATGGCCAGTGGTGGACGTTCCTGAAGGGAGCGAACTGGCGTCATCCCTACGGGCCGGGCAGCTCGCTCAAAGGGCTCGACGATCATCCGGTCGTGCACGTCGCGTTCCAGGACGCGGAGGCCTACGCCAACTGGGCCGGGCGCGCGCTGCCGACTGAGGCCGAGTGGGAGTTCGCTGCCCGCGGCGGACTCGACGGAGCGGAGTTTGCCTGGGGTGACGCGTTCGCGCCGGGCGGCCGTTTGATGGCGAACACCTGGCAAGGCGAGTTCCCGTACCTGAATACTGCCGACAGCTCGTTCCGGCGGACAACGCCGGTGGGCACCTTCCCACCGAATGGCTACGGCCTCGTCGATATGATCGGCAATGTCTGGGAGTTGACAGCCGACTGGTTCGCGCCGCGGCAAGCGGCCAACGCACCGAAGGCATGCTGCATTCCCGAGAACCCGCGCGGCGGGCGCGAGGTGGATAGCCTCGATCCTCGCACCCCGCAGTCACCGATCCCCCGCAAGGTGCTGAAGGGCGGCTCGCATCTCTGCGCGCCGAACTACTGCCGGCGCTATCGGCCCGCCGCTCGCCACCCCCAGCCGGTCGACACCTCCATGAGCCATGTCGGCTTCCGAACCATCATCAGGGAGAGGACTGAGCCATGAGCGTCGAGACGCACGAGGTGACTCAGGGAGGCCGAGAAGAAGGCAACGCTCTCAGCCGCCGCAACATTCTTCTCGCCGGGACGTCGGCCTTCGCGGCCGCCGCGCTGGTATCGCCCGCCTCGACCAGTTCCGTACAGGCCCAGCCACAGCCCCGGCAGCAATCGGCGGACGGGCAGAAGCCAAACATCCTCGTCATCATGGGCGACGACATCGGCATCTGGAACATCGGCGCCTATCACCGCGGCATGATGGCCGGACGCACGCCCCATCTCGACCGGATCGCCGCCGAGGGCATGCTGTTCACCGACTACTATGCCGAGGCGAGCTGCACGGCGGGCCGCGCGGCCTTCATCACCGGTGAGCTGCCGATCCGTACTGGCATGACCACGGTCGGTCAGGCGGGAGCGCCCATCGGCATTCCTGCGGAGGCCGTGACCATCGCCACCGCGCTGAAGGGGATGGGCTACGCCACAGGCCAGTTCGGCAAGAACCATCTGGGTGACAAGAACGAGTTCCTGCCGACGGTGCACGGCTTCGACGAGTTCTTCGGTTATCTCTACCACCTCGACGCGATGGAGGACCCGGCTCATCCCGCCTATCCGCAAGAGCTGCTGAACAGGGTCGGCCCGCGCAATATGGTTCATTCGTGGGCGACGAACGTCGACGACCCTACCGAGGACCCGCGCTGGGGCAGGGTCGGCAAGCAGCGCATTGAGGATGCTGGCACACTCTACCCGAAGCGGATGGAGACTGTGGACGAGGAGATCCGCGACCTCGCGGTCGGGTTTATCGACAAGGCAAAGGCCGAGGCCAAGCCGTTCTTCGTCTGGCTCAACCCGACCCGCATGCACGTCACCACGCACCTGTCGCCGAAATATCAGGGCATGCGCAACTCTCAGAACGACTGGAGCATTCAGGAAGCCGGCATGGCGCAGCTCGACGATGTCGTCGGCGCGATGATGAAGAAGCTGACGGACCTGGGGATCGACAATAATACCATCGTGGTGTTCACGACAGACAACGGGACGGAAGTTTTCACCTGGCCAGATGGCGGCCAGACGCCGTTTGCGCAGTCCAAAGGCACAGTCATGGAAGGCGGCTTCCGCGCGCCGGCAATGATCCGCTGGCCGGGCAAGGTACCAGCCGGGAAAGTCGAGAACGGCGTCATTTCCGGTCTCGATTGGTTCGCGACGCTTGTGGCAGCGGCGGGAAATCCGGACATCTCCGAGGAGCTGAAGAAGGGCAAGCAGATCGGCGATCAAACATACAAGGTGCATCTGGACGGCTATAACCAGATGGACCTAATCACCGGCAGGGGCCCGTCGAAGCGCAACGAAGTATGGTATTTCGGTGAGAGCGAGCTGGGAGCTGTCCGGATCGGCGACTATAAATACCGCTTCATTGATCAGCCCAGCGGGTGGCTCGGCGACAAGACGAAGCCCGACGTACCCTACATCACCAACCTCAGGCTCGACCCCTTCGAGCGGACTGGCTGGCCGGACGAGGGGACCAAGGCCGGCGCTCAGAACTACATGAGCTGGTTCCTGTACGAGTTCTGGCGATTCGTCTTTGTTCAGCAGGAGGTTGAGAAGCTCGCCATGACTGCCGTCGAGTTCCCGCCGATGCAGAAGGGCGCGAGCTTCAACCTCGAGGCGGTCAAGGCAAAGATCCAGGCCGCCAGGACCGCGATGGCGAAGTGAGGCTCGGACGCGGCGGCAGAGGGCGAGTGACTGGAAGTCGACGTCCATCAATGCCGCCGTCGGCCTTTAAATCTGAATTCGTCGTAATCCTAGCATATAAACCGCAATATGTCACATATTGATTTTTTGACCCAGGCGTACCCAGCCAACATAGTCGTTAATAATTGTGTTTTTATTGTTGTAAGTCAGATGTGCTGAAATTGTGCTTGGGTAGAATATTATTCGTACATAATATTCATGCGCGTACTCCCATCGCGCTAGAGGCCGAGCCAACTCCTTAGTCGAGGCTAGGCAATCATCGTCCAGCGACTGGTGATCATTCCAGACCACATGAGGCGGACATGAGGTGAACTCGGAGCCAAGACGGCATCACTCGCCGGACATAGCTGTCGGCCCTAGGGTCGAGACTCGATCAGCACCAGAACGCGATGGCGGCGGCCAGGGCGATGGCCGAAGCGAAGTTTCGTGCGAGATTGTCGTAGCGGGTGGCGATGCGGCGGAAGTCCTTGAGGCGGCAGAACACCGCCTCGACCCGCCAGCGGTCCCGATACCGCCGCTTGTCGAGGCGGATCTTGCGCTTGCGGGCGCGGGTGCCGGGAATGATCACGCTGTTGCCCTGCTGGCGCAGGTCCTTGCGCAGCCAGTCGGCGTCGTAGCCCTTGTCGGCGATGAGCCGGCGCACGCGCCCAGGCGCCTTGGCCAGGACGGCGGGTGCGGTCTTCACGTCGCTGGCGTTGCCGGGGGTGAGGTGGATGACGCTGGGGCGGCCGATCACATCGGCGAGGACGTGGATCTTGGTGGTCGGGCCCGCCCGCGAAGGGCCGATCGCCTGTTGGCGGGCCCCCCTTTTCCGCCGTGGGCGGCGCGCTGAGCTTTGATGTAGGTCGCGTCGAGGGCGGCCGCTTCGCCGGACCACCCAGCCTTGGCGAGAGCTTCCAGCATGCTGATCCAGAAGCGGCGGCGCGACCACCTGTTTGATCCCGCGATGTGGTGGTACATTTGACCACCATGCAGCGAGGGATGCGCTATGGGCCAAGTTCTCCACGGCAGCGCCCGCACGACGGAGGCGATCCGTCGGGCAATCCAAGCTCGTCAAGAGAGCGTGAGAGCCGCCGCCAAGCGCTACGGCGTCAGCCCGACGACGGTGCAGAAGTGGCGAGTTCGGCAGACGACAGCCGATGCCGCCATGGGGCCGAAGGAGCCCCGCTCGACGGTTCTGACACCGGAGGAGGCGGCGGTCATCGTCGCCTTCCGGCGGCATACCCTGCTGCCGCTGGACGACTGCCTCTACGGCCTGCAGCCCACCATCCCGCACCTGACCCGCTCCAGCCTGCACCGCTGCTTGGAGCGACACGGCATCAGCCGCCTGCCGGCGATGGAGGGCGACAAGCCCCAGAAGAAGCGCTTTGCCGAGTACGCCATCGGCTACATGCACATCGACATATTGCCGAGGTCAGGACAGAAGAAGGCAAGCTCTACCTCTTCGTCGCCATCGACCGAAACTCAAAACTGGCCTTTGCAAATCTGGAGGCGGAAGCCAATCGCTACACCGCATCGGACTTCTTACGTGCGCTGGTCGCGTTCGTGCCCTACCAGATCCATACGGTTCTCACCGACAACGGCGTCCAGTTCTGCCATGCCCCGCGCAACCGCTCAGGCCCGACAGCCCTCTACAGCCGGCACATGTTCGATCGTGTCTGCCACGAGCACGGCATCGAGCACCGCCTGACCAAGCCCAACCATCCGTGGACCAATGGGCAGGTCGAGCGGATGAACCGCACCATCAAGGACACCACCGTCAAGCGCTATCACTACGAGACCCACGAACAGCTCCGGGCGCACCTGCAGCTGTTCGTCGACGCCTATAACCATGCCCGTCGGCTGAAGACCTTGCGGGGCCTCACGCCCTACGAGCATGTCCTGCAGGCCTGGACGAAAGAGCCCGAACGCTTCAGGCTCGATCCGTCACACCACATCCCGGGACCATACACCTAGCCCTGCTACCGGCCCTGCCAGGAACCCTTGTCCCAGCTGCCGCACAAACAGGATCACCGACCCGATGCTCGCGCCGGAGACGCCGCGACAGCTCGAATACCTCGCCCCGGGCGAGCGCGACCTTGTCCGCGAGCACGCCAAGGAACGGCTCGTGGCGCTCGGCAGGCCGGTCCGCTCGAACCGGAAGGGGGCATAAGCATGAGCGCCCTGCTGCCGGTCGAGTTCATCTGGACGGGCGATGCGATGCAGCCGCTCGGCCGCTTCAGCGGCCTGTGCGACCGGCAGTTCGTCATCGGCGAGCGCTACATCCTCGTCGAGCAGGAAGAGCGCAGCAGCAAGTCGCACGCGCACTACTTCGCCTGCGTCCGGGATGGATGGTCGAGCCTGCCGGAGCACCTGGCTTACCGGTTCCCGACCCCGGACCATCTCCGGAAGTGGGCGCTGATCCGGGCCGGCTTTCGCGATGAGCAGACGTTCGTGGCGTCCTCAAAGGCGGAAGCGATCCGGATTGCTGCCTTCCCCCGCCCAGTCGACGACACCGCAGTGGTCCGCGTGAAGGATTCCGTCGTCGTGCGCTGGACGGCCAAGAGCCAGTCCAAGCGCGCCATGGGCCATGAGGATTTCCAGCGGTCGAAGGATGCGGTACTCGCCGTCATCGACGGGCTGATCGGCATCGCGCCCGGCACGCTATCCCGCGAGGCGGGGAGGGCCGCCTGAGATGGCCCGCACCAATTTCCCGAAGAAGGTGCAGCGCGCGGCCATCAAGCGCGCCGCCGGCCAGTGCGAGGGCTGCTATCGACCGGCGAGCGCTGCCCCTGCCGCATGCAGGTCGGCCGGTTCGAGTGGATCACGTCGTACCCGACGCCCTGGGCGGTCCGTCGATCCTCTCGAATGCCCAGGTGCTCTGCACCGACTGCCATGATCGCAAGACGCAGAACGACCGCATGCGGATCGATAAGGCCCTGCGCCTATCCGACGCCCACCACGGCATCAGGGATCCGCACGCGCGCCCGATCGCTGTCGGTCAGCCGCTGCCGCCGGGCAAGCCCGCGCGACGCGCCACGGCGCCGCTGACCAAGCCGCTCCCGCCGCGCCGATCCCTCTGTGTGTCGGAGCCCCGCTGATGCTGCGCGAAGTCATCGTCGACAGCTTCGCGGGCGGCGGCGCGTCCGAATACACCTCAGTACGCCATCGGTCCAAACTCGACCTTCTCACGCCGGGAGAGGAAGACCACGGCGATCTCATTGCGCCCGCGCCATACGACCCGACAGAGAAGGTAGTCTTTGGCGTCTTGCAACCGAAGAACGATCCTATCGTAAGGGCAAACGCCTGGATCAACGACAACGAGAGCACCAGAGCTTCTGACATCGCGCACATCGCACGAAATCGCCTTGCCTTTGCCCTCCACCCACAAGGCACAACGCCTCATCAGCGAATTCGATTTCAAACGCCCCAATTTACCTGCTCCCAACTCGATCCAACATCCAGTGATCGCTTGGTTTTTCTGAGATTTGTTCCAGACCCCTGGAATTTATTAGAGCGGATTGTTCAACAATCAAAATCCCCGCGCCGCGGCCTGATCGGCCGGAGTCGCAGCCGACACCGCGCACCTGACCTACCGCTCTTCGCCGCGGCAGCGATCGCCTTGTCCGTCTGGTCCGCTGATGTCATACAATCAGGATGCTCGCATATTTCAAATAGGTTTCAGCGGAAATATTCTGTAAATCTCTTCGAGGCTTTCTATAAAATTTCTGATGTACTCCGTAAAAAATATGCGTCTGCTCGTCTGAGACTACAGTCTCCAGATCAAAAATGTACCGATCCTCATCTTCAGATTCAAATATAATTTTAAAATATACAATTATTTAGCCAATATGACACTGGCGAACATGTTCTATGACTACGGCTTCAATTTCTGGCCACGTTTTACATTCTCGTTCCATCGGTGTAGCTCCAATACGTTAAGCCAATCAACATCAAACAACATGCAGAAATCAAATCAATTAAAAAATCAACAAGTAAACTTGGGCTCCGGAAAATGTGTTCAGGCCTAAGGTTAGATGTAGGTTACATTCTCACTCATGGGAATACGGCAAATAAATCAACTGCAATCGTTTGATCACCAACCCAATGCTGTCCCGCTCGGAGCCGTCCTACCTCGCAACGAGGCACAGCAATGCCCACCATCACCGTCCCCTGCGCCTCCTGCTCCGGTACCGGCTGGACCACCCACGAGGACCGGCACACCGAGACGAACCGGGACGTCCACATCACCTGCGGCGGGACCGGCCAGGTGCCGGCCCGTCCGGGCGAGAGCCGTGAGACCTCGTGGCCGTGGGCTGTGCCGGGCGCGCAGCAGGCCGGCGCAATTTCCATCCTCGAAGAGCGGATCAAGGCCAGCATCCGATATTTCGGCGATGGCGCCGCGATGCGGGCTGTCGTCCCTGCCGACAAGGCGGAGCACATCGCCGCCGCTCTCGCGGATCTTCTATCGGCAAGCACGGCGGAAGTGCCCGAGCACGCGATCGTGCAGGCCCGCCGCCTCGACGCCGGCGAAGCCGAGGAGCGGTTTCGGGGCGACCTTGCGGCGCTGTTCCTGAGCGGCCAAGGCGACGATGACCCGTGGGTGGGTCGGCGCTTCGAGGTCTCTTGGCTGCGAAGGGCACCAGCTACCAGGATCGCAGCGCGGGTTGGATGGATATCCCCTTCGACGATCCGACCGATGGCCCCGAGCGGCGTGACCGCGCGGCCGAGGATGTGTGTGAGGGCTATCAGGCAGACGGCGGCACCCTCGACGACTGGATCGCGATCGGCCGCTACACGTTCGGCCGCCCGGCCGGATTGCTCCCAAAGGTCCACTCCGCTCCGGCTGGCCGACGCCGCGCGACTCGCATTTCCTGGTGGCGGGATGTCGGCGGCCGGCCTGCGCCGTGAGGCGTCTCGAGGTCGGCTTGCCATCGAGAGGATCGCCGGGAAGGATTTCGCCACGCTCGCCGCGATCGAGCGGATGAGGATGCTATGCCACGTCCCGCCAAAAACCCTCGTCTCTACCTCGTCCCCGCTCGCCGCGACGCCACCGGTCGCGTCACCCGCGCCGCCCGTTGGGTCATCCGGGACGGTGCCAAGATGTACCCCACAGGATGCGGCGAAGGCGACGTTGCAGGCGCTCATCAAGCCCTCGCCGACGACCTCCGCGCGGCGCACCGGCCGGCGCGCAGTCAACGTGGTCTCGATGAGATCTCCCTTGCCGACGTCATAAGCATCGACGCGACCGACCACGTCGCTCGTCACCCCGACAAGAAGCGCGTCGCCAAGCGCCTCGAGCGGGTGCCGGCTTGGTGGGGGAGCAAGACGCTGGCCCAGGTCACGGGCGCGACCTGCCGGGCCTAGGTTGCATCCCGTCCATCGCCCGGCGGCGCTCGGCGGGATCTGCAAGACCTCTCGGCAGCGATCGGACACCACCACCGGGAGGGCTATCACCGCGAGCTCGCGAAGGTGGCGCTGCCGAAGAAGGGCGAAGCGTGCGGGCGCTGGCTGTCGCGCTCGGAGGTCGCCCGGCTGGTCTGGACCGCCTGGCGGGTTCGGGAGGGAGATCGGCCGGGCGGCAGCGACGGCAAGCCGGCGAAGATCGGCAACACGACCACGGGTCGGTACACGATGCGCCATCTCGCCCGGTTCATCCTGCTCGCCTGCTCGACCGCGAGCCGCCCCGGCGCGGTGCTGACGGCGAGCTGGGAGGCGGCGGCCGGCCGATCCTCTCTCGATCTCGTCCGAGGCGTGTACTACCGGCTCCGCGAGGGGGCCCAGCAGACGAACAAGCGGCAGCCGCCGGTGCGCCTGCCGCCGTCGATCCTGGCGCATCTGCGCCGGTGGCGCCGGATGGCCAGCGGGGTGCGGGCCGAGGCCGAGCGCCCCGGGCTGCCGGGGGAGGGTGGACACTATGTCGTCGAGTGGCGCGGGGAGCCGGTCGCGCGCGTGAAGGTCGGGTTCGCGAACGCCGTCGCGCTCGCGGGGCTGGGGATCTCGCCGCACACGCTCCGGCACTCGGTCGTGACGCACCTCATGCACCAGGGGGTTCCGGCGTCGGAGGTCGCAGGGTTCGCCGGCATGGGTGAAGCAGTGCTCCTGCGGCACGACGCTCACCACCACCCCGACCATATGGGCGAAGCTGTCGCCGCTATGAGCGGGCGACAGAAACGCTACAGATTGACGTGAACCGATCGCGAACGTTCCGCGACTATCGCGGGCGCTCTGCATTGATTTCGTTGAGAGAAATAGGTGAGCCGGACGTTATGAGCGGTCGGCACTAACCATCGAGCTACAGGCCCTTGGCCTTCGTCTGAGATCCCTGACGGTCGCCGGCAATCGCTCCGACGGCAGGGACCGGGACGCAAACTCTGCCGGTAGGTACCTGGGGAGCGAGGCCGCGGCAAACCCCTCGCGCAGGTTCGGGAGCCGGCGGCACGACGTCGGCCGGGCTCGCGGATTGCGGTCCTCCCCGGTCGAGAGGATCATCGCGCGGCCTGCTCCGTACCCGGCGACGATGCAAATCCCATCGTGTCCTTCTCCGCGTCGCCCATTGGCGCGCCCACGCGCACCAGCGGGCGGCGGTCGGTTTGGGGAGCCGCCGGCAGGGCAGCCTCGGGCTGCGCGCAGAACAGCCCGATCGTATCCTTCTCCGGGTTTCCCGTGGTCGGACCGACGCGCATCGGCAGATAGAGCGGGCAGCGGGCTGATGCAGCGACCACACAGCCAACCGTCAGCAACGCCGCGAGCGGCGCAGCGAGCAGGCGCATTGATCCCTCCCGGAATCTTGATGAATGTCTACATGGCGAGCGACTGCCTGATTCCAGCGGTCGACTGCATGTCATCTATCGGCTATTTCGGATCCGGCCGCGTCATCAGAGTGAAGGACGCTGGCGGATTGTCCGGGATGACGAAAATGGAAGGATCGGTGTGAGCGGCACCGCTTCCGGCGTCGTGATCGGTCACGAGCGGCGCCGGCCCGACGGGCGGCTCCGTCGCCGCTGCCCCGCCTCCGAGTTGCACGGCCGTGCCGTGCCCTCCTCGCCATGCGGGTCGGTGCGCTCAGCGCGACGCCCTCTCGCGGGGGGGCGGTGCCAGCGTACCTCGACCGGGGATCCGCCTCAGCGCCCGGAGGCGGCTCGGCTCGGCGGGGCATCGTCGACCGCGAGGGTGCCGAGATAGGTCTCGACCACCCGGGCGTCGCCCTGCAGCGTGCGGCTGTCGCCCTGGAGCACCACGCTGCCGCCGTCGAGGACGTAGCCCTGATCGGCGATCTGGAGCGCCGCGCGGGCATTCTGTTCGACGAGGAGGATCGCAACCCCCTCGTCGCGCAGGCGCGCGACGGTGCGCATCACCTCGGCGACGATGAGCGGGGCCAGGCCGAGGCTCGGCTCGTCGAGCATCAGGAGGCGCGGGCGGCCCATCAGGGCGCGGGCCATGGCCAGCATCTGGCGCTCGCCGCCCGACAGCGTGCCGGCCTGCTGGCGCCGGCGCTCGGCAAGGCGGGGGAAGAGCCGGTACATCTCCTCCAGGTCGCCGCCGCCGCCGGTGTTGCGGAACCGGAACGCGCCGAGCTTCAGGTTGTCCTCGACACTCATGGTCGAGAACAGCTCGCGGCGCTCCGGGATCAGGCTCAGTCCTTGCGCGACCCGCGCCTCGACGGGCAGCCGCGTCAGGTCGCGCCCCTCGAAGCGGATGCGGCCGCGGGCCGGCAGCACCCCCATCAGGGCGTTCAGCAGCGTCGTCTTGCCGGCGCCGTTGGCGCCCAGCACCGTGACGAGCCGCCCGGGCTCGACCGTCAGCGACACGCCCCGCACCGCCTCGACCTTGCCGTAGGCGACGCTGAGGTTCTCCGCTTCGAGCATCGCTTGCGTCATGCGGCGCTCCCCAGATAGGCCTCGACCACGGCGGGATCGCGGCGCACCGCCGCCGGCGCGCCCTCGCACAGCTTGGCGCCGAAATTCATCACCACCAGCCGGTCGGCGAGCCCCATCACGAAATCCATGTCGTGCTCGACGAGCAGGATGCCCAATCCCTCCTGGCGCAGGCGGCGCAAGAGGTCGCTCAAGCCCTGCTTCTCCTGGTGGCGTAACCCTGCGGCCGGCTCGTCGAGGAGGAGCAGCCGGGGGCCGAGACAGAGCGCCCGGGCGATCTCGACGATGCGCTGCTGGCCCAGCGCCAGGCTGCCGGCCGGCAGGTCGCGGCAGGCGGACAACCCCACCCGGTCGAGCTGGCGGTCGGCCTCGGCGAAGAGCGCCGCCTCCTCCGCCGCGTCGAGGCCGAGCGCCCCGCGGAACGGGCCCGCGGAGCCGCGCAGATGGGCGCCGAGCGCCACGTTCTCGATCACCGACATGCCGGCGACGAGCTTGACGTGCTGGAAGGTGCGGGCGCAGCCGAGCCGGGCGATGCGCCGGGCCGGCAGGCCGGCGACGTCGCGGCCGCTCAAGCGCACCGCCCCGGCGGTGAGGCGCGCAACCCCGGTGACGAGGTTGAAGGTGGTGCTCTTGCCCGCGCCGTTGGGCCCGATCAGCGCCACCACCTCGCCGGCCTCGACTTGGAAGCCGATATCGTTGACGGCGACGAGGCCGCCGAAGGTCTTTCTGAGGTTCGCGGCCTCCAGCAGCACCGTGCCGGGCGTGGCGGCCGGGCGGGGGGGCAGGGGTTCGGGTGCCTGCCCGCGGTCGGGCGGCGCGGCGGTCGTGCGGCGGACGATCAGCGGCCACAGGCCGTCAGGGGCGCGCTGGAGCATCAGCACCAGCAGGATCCCGAACACGATCGCCTCGAAGTTGCCTTGCGCGCCGAAGACGAGCGGCAGCACGTTCTGGAGCTGGTCCTTCAGCACCGTCACCAGCACCGCACCGAAGACGCCGCCGCCGATCGAGCCGGCGCCGCCGATCACCGCCATCAGCAGGTACTCGATGCCCGCATTGATGCCGAACGGCGTCGGGTTGATGGCGCGCTGGATGTGGGCGTAGAGCCAGCCCGACAGGGCCGCCAGCATCGCCGCGTAGACGAAGGCGACGATCTTCACCCGCGCGGTGTCGACCCCGAACGATTCCGCCGCCACGACCCCGCCCTTGAGGGCCCGGATCGCCCGGCCGGTGCGCGAGCGCAGCAGGCGGTGCGTCAGCCACAGGCTCAGGGCCAGGAAGCCCCAGGTGAGCAGCAGGGCCTCGCCGCCGCCGAGGACGGGATGGCCGAGCACGCTGATCGGCGGCAGGCCGGTCAGGCCGTCGTAGCGGCCGAGCGCGTCGGTGTTGCCCAGCACGTAGAAGAACGAGATGTTCCAGGCGATCGTGCCGAGCGGCAGGTAATGGCCCGAGAGCCGCAGCGTGATCGCGCCGATGATCCAGGCGGCGGCGGCCGAGAGCAGCAGGGCCGCCGGCAGGGACAGCCAGGGCGAGAGCCCGCCCTGCGTGGTCAGAAGCGCCGTCGCGTAGGCGCTGATGCCGACGAACATCGCCTGCCCGAAGGAGGTGATGCCCGCGACGCCCGTCAGCACCACGAGGCCGGTGACCACGATGGCCGAGAGCCCCGCATAGGTCAGCAGCGTGAGCCAGAACGGCGGCACGCCGGGCAGGACGGGGAGGGCGACGATCAGGAGGGCGGTCAGGCCGGCCAGCAGACGGGTGGGCATCTTACTCCTCGTCCTCGATCGGGGCCGAGCGCAGGGAGCGCCAGAGCAGGACCGGGATGATCGCCATGAACACGATCACCTCCTTGAAGGCGCTGGCTTCGAAGGAGGCGACGGATTCGATGATGCCGACGAGGATCGCGGCGGCGGCCGCCGCCGGATAGCTCGCCAGGCCCCCGATGATCGCGGCGACGAAGCCCTTGAGGCCGATGAGGAAGCCGGTGTCGTAGTAGACGGTGGTGAGCGGCGCGATCAGCACGCCCGACAGCGCGCCGATGAAGGCCGCGACCGAGAAGCTGAGCCGGCCGGCGAGCGAGGGCGCGATGCCCATCAGCCGGGCGCCGAGCCGGTTCACGGCGGTGGCGATCAGCGCCTTGCCGAGCAGCGTGCGCGAGAAGAACAGCCAGAGCGCCACGATGATCGCGAGCGTCAGACCGATCATCCACAGCGACTGCCCGCTCACCAGCAGGGGGCCGGCGGGGAACGAGGCGTCCGAGAGGGGCGGGGTGCGCGAGCCTTCCGCGCCGAAGAAGACGAGGCCGAGGCCGGTCAGGGCCAGATGCACGCCGACCGACGCGATCAGCAGCACCAGCACCGAGGCGTGGGCGAGCGGCCGGAACGCCACCGCATGCAGGAAGCCGCCCATCGGCGTCACGATGGCGAGGGTCAGCAGGATCTCGACCACGAGGCCGGGCTTCATCGGCGCGAGGAGCCAGGCGGCGAGCGCAACCACCGCCGGCAGGGCGAGGTCGCGCGCCCCGAGGCGCAGCAGGGTCCGCCCGTCGAGGGTGTGGCGCGCCTCGGCGCAATCCGCCAGGAAGGCGAGGCCCCCCAGCCCCAGGAGCAGCGGCACGGTGCCGGGCAGGGTGCCGGCCTCCAGGCTCGCCAGGGTCAGTGCCCCGTAGGCGACGAACTCGCCCTGCGGGATCAGGATCACCCGCGTGACGGTGAAGACCAGGACCAGCGACAGGGCGATGAGCGCGTAGATCGCGCCGTTCACGACGCCGTCCTGAAGGAGGAGAAGGAGGATCGTGGCGTCCACGGGGGATGGCTCTGGGCGTCTTCAGGAATGTCTTGATTGAGATTGATCCCGCGCGCAGCCTCAGTTGCGAGGTGCGGACGAGAGAAGATCGCGAAGCCTCGAAGAACGGGCGCGGCGACCTCACGTGGCTTCCGCTTGATCCATCCGAAGACATCCGGGGGGCGTCCCCCTCTCCCGTGTGGGAGAGGGGATCCCGCGCTTCACCGAATTCCTGAACAGACGAAGGCGGCGGCCCCAGCCGTCAGTTCGTCGCCGACAGCAGCTTCCACTTCCCGTTCTCGATCGTCACCATCACGCGGGCGCGGTCGTCCTGGCCGACATGATCGGTCGGGGTCATGGTGACGACGCCGTTGGTGTAGACGACCTCCTTCAGCCCCTCGATCGCGTCGCGGAGCGCGGCGCGGAATTCGGGGGTGCCGGGCTTGGCGGTCTTGAGCGCGACGGGGATCGCGTTCGCCAGCATCACCTCGGCGTCGTAGGCGTGGCCGCCGAAGGTTGCGAGCGAGCCTGCACCGAACTTCGCCTCGTAGGCCTTGGTGTAGTCGAGGGCGACCTTGCGCACCGGGTTCGACTCCGGCAGCTGCTCGGCCACCAGCAGGGGGCCGGCGGGCAGCACCGTGCCTTCCAGGTCCTTGCCGCCGACGCGCAGGAAGTCGGCATTGGCGACGCCGTGGGTCTGATAGTACTTGCCGGCGTAGCCGCGCTCCTTGAGCGTCTTCTGCGGCAGCGCCGCGGGGGTGCCGGAGCCGGCGATCAGCACCGCGTCGGGACGCGCCGCCATCACCTTCAGCACCTGGCCGGTGACGCTGGTATCGGTGCGGGCGTAGCGCTCGGTGGCGGCGAGCTTGATGCCCTTGGCCTCGAGCCGGGGCGTGACCTCGGACAGCCAGCCGTCGCCGTAGGCGTCGTTGAAGCCGATGAAGCCGACGGATTTCACCCCTGCCTTGGCCATGTGGGCGGCAATCGCCTCGGCCATCAGGGCGTCGTTCTGCGGCGCCTTGAAGACCCAGCGGCGCTTGTCGTCCATCGGGGCGACGATCTTGGAGGAGGCGGCGAGGCTGATCAGCGGCACCTTGGCCTCGGCCGCGACCTCGATCAGCGCCAGCGAGACCGGCGTCACCGAGGAGCCGACGATGGCGTCGACCTTGTCGTCGCTGGCGAGCTTGCGCGCGTTGGCGACGCCCTTGGTGGTGTCGGTCGCGTCGTCGAGGACGATCCACTCGACCTTCTGGCCGCCGATCTCCGTCGGCAGCAGCGTCACGGTGTTGGCCTGCGGGATGCCCAGCGAGGCCGCCGGTCCGGTCTTGGCGATGGTGACGCCGATCTTGATCGGCTGCGCCAGCACGGGGCCGGCCAGCACGGTGCCGGCGAGGGCGAGCGCCCGGACGATGCGCTTCATGTCGATCTCCTCCCTTCGGGGCCGCGCCGGTTGGGACCCGGTCGCTGGCGTCACGGGCCTCTGTGAGCCCGCCCGGTCGTGCTTTGCAATCCCGCGCTGCGTTCGTCCACCCTGGCGTTCGGCTAACGGCGCGCGCGTTTGACTTCGCCCGCACAGCTTTATAATTTACCGTCCGGTTGGTCAATAGATCGCGCCGGCGGGGAGACCCGACATGGCGCGACGGGGAGGGCACACCATGAGTGAGGCAAAAGGCGAGACGAGCGACGCTCTCGTGCTGACGGAGCGCCATGCGGGCTACAGGGTTCTGGTTCTCAACCGGCCCGACCGGCTCAATGCCTTCAACGAGCCGCTCCACCTCGCCCTGCGCGCGGCCTTGAGCGACGCCGCCGCCGATCCGAACTGCCGGGCGCTGATCCTCACCGGGGCCGGCCGCGGGTTCTGTGCCGGCCAGGACCTCGCCGCCCGCAACTTCGCGCCGGACGTCGAGCCCGACCTCTCGCGCACCCTCGACGAATTCTACAACCCGCTGGTCAAGCAGATCCGCGATTTGCCGATGCCGCTGATCTGCGCCGTCAACGGCGTGGCGGCCGGGGCCGGCGCCAGCCTCGCCTTCCACGGCGACCTCGTGCTCGCGGCACGCTCCGCCAAGTTCCTGCAGGCCTTCGCCAAGCTCGGGTTGATCCCGGATGCCGGCGGCACCTGGCTGCTGCCGCGCCTCGCCGGCCGGGCCCGGGCCCGCGGCATGGCGCTGCTCGCCGAGCCGATCACCGCCGAGCAGGCGGAATCCTGGGGGATGATCTGGCGGGTGATCGACGAGGCCGCGCTGATGGCGGAGGCGCATCGCCTCGCCGCGCAGCTGGCGCAGGCGCCGACCTACGGCCTCGCCCTGATCCGCCGCGCCCTCGACGCCTCGGAGACGAACGACCTCAAAGCCCAGCTCGACGTCGAGCGCGACCTTCAGGGCGAGGCCGGGCGCTCGCCCGATTACCGCGAGGGCGTGGCGGCCTTCCTGGAGAAGCGCCCGGCGCGCTTCACCGGCCGCTCGCGATGACACCGCAGGAGACGGCCCGCGCCTGTGCGGCGGCGATGTGGGCGGAGGACCGGGCGAGCCAGGGGCTCGGGATGCGCCTCGACCATGCCGGTCCAGGCGAGGCGGTTCTGTCGATGCGGGTGCGCGACGACATGGTGAACGGCCACGGCTCCTGCCACGGCGGCTTCATCTTCGCGCTCGCCGATTCGGCCTTCGCCTTCGCGTGCAATGCCTACGACCAGCGGGCGGTGGCGCAACATTGCGCGGTGACCTTCCTGCGCCCGGGGAAGCGCGGCGAGGTGCTGACCGCTCGCGCCGTCGAGCGGGTGCGCGGGGGCCGCTCCGGACTCTACGACGTGACGGTGACGGACCCGGAAGGGCAGGTGGTGGCGGAGTTCCGCGGGCATTCGCGCACCGTGCCGGGAACGGTGCTGGCGGGGGAGGGTGGGTCGGCTCCCGGTCGAACGGAGCCGGCGTGAATGCGTCACCCGCTCATCCCACCCGCGACCTCATCCTGAGGTGGCTGGTTGGGATGAACCGATAGGTTCGTGCAAGCAGCAATCAAAAAAACATCACAGGGAGAAGACGCCATGCTCCAGATCGCCCCCCGCAAGCTCGCCCGCATGGTGCCGGAGGCCTCCGAGCTCGACCGGTTCGAGACCGCCTCGCGGGCCGAGCTCGCCGCCTGGCAGCGCGAGAGGCTGCGCGAGACGTTGCATCACGCCTACGCCAACGTGCCCCATTACCGCGCCGCCTTCGACGCCGCCGGGGTGCACCCGCGCGACTTCTCCGACCTGCCCGACCTCGCCCGCTTCCCCTTCACCGCCAAGGCCGACCTGCGGGCGAACTATCCCTTCGGCATGTTCGCGGTGCCGCGCGAGCAGGTGGCGCGCATCCACGCCTCGTCGGGCACCACCGGCAAGCCGACTGTGGTCGGCTACACCAAGGCCGACATCGACATCTGGGCCGACGTGGTCGCGCGCTCGATCCGGGCGGCGGGCGGGCGGCCCGGGATGCTGATCCACGTCGCCTACGGCTACGGGCTGTTCACCGGGGGGCTCGGGGCCCATTACGGCGCCGAGCGCCTCGGCTGCACGGTGATCCCGATGTCGGGCGGGATGACCGAGCGCCAGGTCCAGCTGATCCAGGACTTCAAGCCCGACATCATCATGGTGACGCCGTCCTACATGCTGGCGATCCTCGACGAGTTCCGCCGCCAGGGGCTCGACCCGCGCGCCTCCTCGCTCAAGGTCGGCATCTTCGGGGCCGAGCCCTGGACCAACGCGATGCGCCAGGAAATCGAGGAGGCGTTCGACCTGCACGCCGTCGACATCTACGGGTTGTCGGAGGTGATGGGGCCGGGCGTGGCGAGCGAGTGCGTCGAGACGAAGGACGGGCTGCACATCTGGGAGGATCACTTCTACCCGGAGATCGTCGACCCGCGGACAGGCGAGGTCCTGCCGGACGGGGCGGAGGGCGAGCTGGTCTTCACCTCGCTCACCAAGCAGGCGATGCCGGTGATCCGCTATCGCACCCGCGACCTGACCCGGCTCCTCCCCGGCACCGCCCGGGCGATGCGGCGGATGGAAAAAATCACCGGGCGCTCCGACGACATGATGATCGTGCGCGGGGTCAACGTCTTCCCGAGCCAGATCGAGGAGAAGATCCTCACCATCCCGGCCCTTTCGGCCCATTACCAGGTGGTGCTCTCCCGCGAGGGCCGGCTCGACACCATGACGATCCGCGTCGAGGCGCGACCGGAGGCCGACATCGCCGATTTGCGCGAGGCCGCCGCCGACCGGCTCTGCCACGCGGTCAAGGACACGATCGGCATCACCGCCACGGTCGAGGTGCTGCCGTCGGGAGGCATCGAGCGCTCCCTCGGCAAGGCCCGCCGCGTCATCGACCAGCGCCCCCGGGACTAGCGTTACGAGCGACGAGACCCCATGGCCCGCACCCGCGCCAACGACTACGACGACAAGCGCCGGGCGATCCTCGATCGCTCGGCCGAGCTCTTCGCCGCCCACGGCTACGACCGCGCCTCGATGAGCCGGATCGCCGAGGCCTGCGGCGTCTCGAAGGCGAACCTGTATCACTATTATCGCGACAAGGACGAGATCCTGTTCGACGTGATCCGGCTGCACCTCGAGGAGCTGCTGGAGGCCGTCGAGGCCGCCGACCGTCCGGGCCTCGCCCCGGAGCCGCGCCTGCGCAGCCTCGCGGGCGCGCTGCTCGAGGCGTATCGGGACGCCGACGCCCAGCACAAGGTGCAGATCAACCATCTGGGCCTGCTCTCGCCCGAGCGGCAGGCGGAGGTGAAGGCGAGCGAGCGCGAACTCGTGCGCCTGTTCTCCGAGGCGATCGCCGGGGTGGCGCCGCATCTGGCCGGCACGGCGTTGCTCAAGCCCGTGACCATGTCGTTCTTCGGCATGGTCAACTGGCACTATCTCTGGTTCCGGCCCGGAGCGGGGCTGACCCGGGCGGATTATGCGGACCTCGTCACGCGGCTGATCGCCGAGGGCGCGCGGGGGATCGCCGGGGAGCGGGCGCCGGAGATCAGGGTCGTGGGGGGGTGAGTTTCCCACCTGCCGTCGCGCGCATCCTCCTCTCCCCGCGGGCCACAGACTTGTCCCGGGAAATCCATCTCAAAGTCAGGCGCGGGATCCCCTCTCCCACACAGGAGAGGGGGGAGACCCCCGACACCTCTTTTTCCGGACAGCCCTGCTCCTGCGGGCAGAAGAGACGTTCGTGCCTCGTCACGTCACGCCGCGACGCGGAACTCCTCCGCCGGGAGGGCGCTCGTCACCTGCTGCCCGGTCGCCCGCACCATTCCGCTCGCGCCGTCGAGCGCGCCCGGCACGAGGTCGAGGGCCAGGAACCGCTCCGGCGCGTAAGGGCCGGGCAGGCCCAGGGTCCCGACCCGCTCATGGGTGAAGCCGAAGCGGGCGTAGTAGGGCGCGTCGCCCACCAGGATCACGGCCCGGTGGCCGAGCGCGGTGGCGCGGGACAGGGCCTCGCGCATCAGCCTGTTGCCGATGCCGAGCCCGTGGAGCGCCGGATCGACGGCGATCGGGCCGAGCATCAGGGCGGGTGTTCCACCTGCCTCGACGTCCCACAGGCGCACGGTGGCGACCAGGCGGCCGTCCATCTCGACCACCAGGGCGAGGCCGTCCGACGGAAGGCGCCCCTCGCGCAGGCGCTCGCAGGTCTTGGTGAAGCGGGCCTCGCCAAAGCAGACGTCGAGCAGGTGCTCGCGGGCGACACAATCGGCGGCGCGCTCGTCGCGGATCTGGATCACGGCCGTACCCTCCCGATACTGACAGAAAACGGGCAAAGGACAGCCCTCGCACCCGCCGCGACGCGGCGGGCCGTCCGGGACTTGGGATGATGTGGAGGCGCGAACGCGCCGGGGCCCGATAGAACGGGAGACCCGGCGCATCGTTCCGGTATTCGGCGCCCTCGGAGGGCGCCGAATGATCAGATCACGTAGGACTGGAGCGGCGGGAAGCCGTTGAACGCCACCGCCGCGTAGGTGGTGGTGTAGGCGCCCGCGCCCTCGATCAGCACCTTGTCGCCGATCGCCAGCGAGACCGGCAGCGGGTACGGGGTCTTCTCGTAGAGCACGTCGGCCGAGTCGCAGGTCGGACCGGCCAGCACGCACGGCACCGTGCGGTCCTCGTCGTGGTCGGTGAGGATGCGGTAGCGGATCGACTCGTCCATCGTCTCGGCGAGGCCGCCGAACTTGCCGATGTCGAGATAGACCCACCGCACCTCGTCCGCGGCGTCGGACTTCTGCGAGACGAGGACGACCTCGGCCTCGATCATGCCGGCATTGCCGACCATGCCGCGGCCCGGCTCGATGATCGTCTCGGGCAGCTGGTTGCCGAAATGCTTGGTCAGCGCCCGGAAGATCGCGTCGCCGTAGGACTCCACGCCCGGCACCGCCTTGAGGTATCGGGTTGGGAAGCCGCCGCCCAGGTTCACCATCGAGAGATGGATGCCGCGGATGGCGCATTCGCGGAAGATCATCGAGGCCGAGGCGAGCGCCCCGTCCCAGGCTTCCGTGTTGCCCTGCTGCGAGCCGACGTGGAACGACACGCCATAGGCGTTGAGCCCCGCCCGGTAGGCGTGCTCGAGCACGTCCACCGCCATTTCCGGCACGCAGCCGAACTTGCGCGAGAGCGGCCACTCGGCGCCAGCGCCGTCGCACAGGATGCGGCAGAACACCTGCACGTCCTCGCGGGCGACCTTGACCGCATCGGCGGCGCGGGCGATCTTGTCGACCTCGGCCTGGCAGTCGACGGCGAAGAGCCGCACGCCGAGCTGGAGGGCGCGGGCGATGCAGCGCTCCTTCTTGATGGTGTTGCCGAACGACACGCGGTCGGCGGTGGCACCGGCCGACAGGGCCATCTGGATCTCAACCACCGAGGCGGTGTCGAAGCAGGAGCCCATCTCGGCGAGCGTGCGCAGCACCTCGGGAGCCGGGTTCGCCTTGACGGCGTAGAACACGCGGGTGTCCGGCAGGGCACGGGCGAAGGCGGTGTAGTTGTCGCGCACGACGTCGAGGTCGAGGACCATCACGGGACCCTCGTCCCGGCCGAGCTCGCGGCGCACGCGCAGGAAATCGCGGATGCGATCGGTCATGATCAGCCCCACCAAAGGTTCGAGAGGGCTCCCGCGGGAACCCGAAGTCGAGATCAAGACGGCGCGCGTCGGCCGTCCGGCGTCAGGGGGCGATGCGGCGCGGCGCGGACGTGCTGTGGAGACACGCCGTGCGACGCGGGCACAGAGCACCCGGAAGCTGCCTTTGCTTGGAACGGGGTAACCCGATCCGCACTCGGGGCAAGGAGAAACAAGCCTCTTCGGTGTCGGCCTTTGGAGGGCAGACGAGACCAAAAAAGCCCGTTCGTCGTTGCTTTAAGCTGCGTCCCCCGTGGAGAGCGGGGTTCGCCGGTTTTGCCTCCGGCTGCCGGTTGTTGTCGGGGTCCGGTGTCGCCACCTGGATGCCGGCCGGAGGGATCCACCCTTCCCGACCATCGATCCTTTAAGACCCCTGGCGGCTGTCCGGCCTCTTGTCCGGATGCCCACCAACCGGCACGCGGCCACAGGCACGTGCGAAATTGGGCAAGGCGGTAGATACGGACCATGGCCCTCCGCCGCAAGCCCTCATGTGCCGATTTCCGCCGGATTTCCCCATGGTGGCGCGGGAGACACGGTGGGCTCGTCGCCCCCCGGAGCCTTCGCAGGGCGGGGCCCTTCTCAATCGGCGCCGGACGGGCCATTCAGCGCGGCGACGCGCACGCGCGTTCAGGACGCGCACCTTATGTTCCGGACCACCATGACCCTCGCACCCTCGCGCCGCGCGCTCCTCGCCGGCCTGCTCTCCTCCGCCGCCCTCAGCCGGGTAGCCTCCGCCCAGGTCGGGCCGACCCAGCCCGGCCCGAGCGCCCTGCCGCCGCCGGACCCGGGACCGGCCCCGTCCGGCCCGTCGCGCTTCCGCTTCGACGAGGTGGTGCGCCGGGCGCGCGCCCTCGCGGGTGTGCCGTTCGAGGCCACGATCGCGCCGCTGCCGGCGCCGCTCGCCTCGCTCGACTACGACGCCTGGCGCGACATCCGCTTCCGGCCCGACAAGGCGCTGCTCGGTGACCAGGACGGGCCGTTCCGGCTCCAGCTGTTCCATCTCGGCTTCCTCTACACCCGCCCGGTCACCGTGAACGTGGTGCGGGACGGAGTGCCGACGCCGATCCCCTACCAGCCCGGCCTGTTCGATTACGGCCGCACCACCATCGACAAGCCGCTGCCGGTCAATCTCGGCTTCGCGGGCTTCCGGCTGCATTACCCGCTCAACAAGCCCGGCGTGCTCGACGAGCTGATCTCGTTCCTGGGCGCCAGCTACTACCGCTTCCTCGGCCGCGACCAGCTCTACGGGCTCTCGGCCCGGGGCCTCGCGGTGAACGTCGAGAGCGTCGGCGGGCCGGAGGAATTCCCGGTCTTCCGCGAGTTCTGGATCGAGATGCCGCCGAAAGGCGCCGACCGGGCGGTGATCTACGCCCTGCTCGACGGGCCGTCCTGCACCGGGGCGTTCCAGTTCCTGGTCTATCCGGGCGACGAGACGGTCGTCGACGTGCGCTGCTCGCTGCATCCGCGCCGGGAACTGGCGACGGTCGGCATCGCGCCTCTGACCTCGATGTTCTTCATCGGCGAGAACGACCGCCACCACTCGGACGATTACCGTCCCGAGCTGCACGATTCCGACGGGCTCCTGATGCAGTCCGGCGGCGGCGAGTGGATCTGGCGCCCCTTGCGCAACCCGAAGGAGCGCTGGATCTCCGCCTTCGAGGACCGCAACCCGAAGGGTTTCGGGCTGATGCAGCGCGACCGGGTGTTCGAGGATTACCAGGACCTCGAGGCGTTCTACCACCGCCGCCCGGGCTACTGGGTCGAGCCGCAGGGCGAGTGGGGCGAGGGCACGGTGCGCCTCGTCGAGCTGCCGACCGAGAACGAGACCCACGACAACATCGTGGCCTCCTGGCAGCCGAAGCAGCCCTACAAGCCCGGCGAGGCGGTGGAGCTGTCCTACAAGATCCGGGCGCTCGCCGAGACCGACGACCTGCATCCCGGCGGCCGGGTGGTGAACACCTACGTGGCCCGTGCCACGGCGAGCGGCGGCACCGCCGATGCGAGCGAGCCGCGCACGCGGCGCTTCCTCGTCGACTTCTCGGGCGGCGACCTCGCCTACTGGCTCACCGACCCGAAGGCGGTCGAGATCGTGCCCTCGACCACGCAGGGCAAGATCACCGCGATCTCGCTGGTGCCCAACCTGCACGTGAAGGGCTTTCGCGCGGCGATCGACGTCCGGCTCGACCAGGCCGGGCAATCGACCGAGTTGCGCGCTTTCCTGCGTGCCCGCGGCCAGACCCTGACCGAGACCTGGACCTATCCGTGGAAGGCCGCGTGAGCGGTCATCCCACCCGGTCGCCGGCCGTCACGATCCGGCCGGCGCTCCGTGAAGACCTCGACGCCCTGATGGCCCTCGAGGTCGCGGCCTTCGCCACCGACCGGGCGGAGCGCCGGGCGATCCGCCACGCCATCGGCTCAGCCTCGATCTCGCTCCTCGTCGCCCTCGACGGCGCGGTGCTGGTCGGAGCCGCCACGATCGAGCGCCGCCGCGGCAGCCGCCACGCCCGCCTGTCCTCGATCGCCGTGGCGCCGAGCCGGGCCGGGACCGGCCTCGGCCGGGTGCTGCTCGAGGCCGCCGAGGCCGAGGCCCTGGCCCGGGGCTGTGAGACTCTGCGCCTGGAAGTCCGCGAGGATAACGGCGCCGGCATCCGCCTCTACGAGCGCAGCGGCTATCGCCGCTTCGAGACCGTAGAGGACTGTTATGCGGACGGCACCACCGCCTGGCGCTACGAGAAGAACCTCGGCGAGGGGGAGGGCGGCTGAGGCGTCCCGCCTGGTCCGTCCTGGTACAACCACCCTGCGAGCGGGACGGGTCGCAATACCACCGGATCCGTTTTCCCTAGCGACATGTGCCGTAACGGCATGGTTTCCAATCGGTTGCCGTTGGCACGCCCGTCGCAGAGTTCCCGGTGACCGAGGCACGGCGTGCCTCACTCCGGGATCTTTGGGAGAAGGTGACAGCCATGGCCCTGACCAACGCCGATTTCCGCCGGATGGTTGGCGAGAGCCGTAACCATGCCGTCCGGGCGCTCCCGCCCCTGACCCTGCCCGACCGGATGCCGCAGCGTTTCGCGCCCGAGTCGCGTCCGCTCGTCCACCTCGATTCCCGCGACGTGCGCACCATCGAGATCGTCTGGGCGCCGGAGCCGGCGCCGTCCGGTAGCCGCCTCGTCGGCGGCCTCGCCCTCGTCGCCAAGGTGCTGGCCCTGCCGGCGCTGCTCGTCGGCAGCCTCTACGCTCAGCCCGCCTACGAGTGCCAGAGGCAGAAGAGCCGCGGGATGCTGTATTACGGGACTACCATACAGATGTGCGTGAGCGAGCGCATGGCCGAGCGCGTCGGGAGCGTGCGGGACTTCGTGGGCCGGTCGCTGCGGTCGATGTGAGGCAGCAATCTGTTCGAGTGGCCGCCAGAGCGGCGCCCGATCGCGTTGCAATCGGGCGCCGCTCTAGGTCTTCGATTCCGCCGCGTTGTCTGCGACGAACCGGTGTCCACGTCGTCGGAAAACGCTTTAGGGATTTTACGTCCACCACGTCATCCCGGGTTCCGCTGCGCGGCCCCGGGATGACGCGGAGAGTATTGATACTGTCGAGCAACTCCATGGCCACGCGCACTTGGTCGTTCAGACTTGGCGCTCGCTCCGGAGAGGGTGGATGAAGCAGCCAAGGCAGCTTTCCGCTTCCGCCGCGTGATGAAACGCGAAGCTACCCGCCCGCTCACCATCCACGCCTCCCCGCGCGCGATGCCGCACCCGCCTTCCTCCCGGGACCCCGCCGCCCGCCCGAACGTTTGGTGAGCGATCGCGTCGCGGCCCAACGGCCGAGCCGGCGCAGGCGCCCTCGCGCCGTCACCTCGTTTTCCGGCCGGGAGGCACCATGGACAAGTCCGATACAGCGCCACGGCCGACGCGCCGGAGCGTTCTGGAGAGCGGCGTCGCCGCCGCGGCGGTGCTGGGCTTCGCGGGGCCGCTCCGGGCCGCGACCCCGCCGGCGCAAGGGACCACCCCGCCGGCGCTCGCCCCCGAGCCGGCGACGCCGCGCATGCCCGTGACCCTCCAGGTCAACGGCCAGGCCCGGCCCCTGGAGGTCGACCCGCGCACCACGCTTCTCGACGCCCTGCGCGAGCGCATCGGGCTCACCGGCTCGAAGAAGGGCTGTGACCACGGCCAGTGCGGCGCCTGCACGGTGCTGGTCAACGGCCGGCGGATCAATTCCTGCCTGACGCTCGCGGTGATGCACGACGGCGACGAGATCCGGACCATCGAGGGGCTGGCCGAGGGCGACCACCTGCACCCGCTCCAGGCCGCCTTCGTCAAGCATGACGGCTTCCAGTGCGGCTACTGCACCCCGGGCCAGATCTGCTCGGCGGCCGGGATGCTGAACGAGGCCAAGGCCGGCTGGCCCAGCACCGTCACGCAGGACCTGACCGCCAAGGTCGCCCTGACCGACGCGGAGATCCGCGAGCGGATGAGCGGCAACATCTGCCGCTGCTCGGCCTACCCGAACATCGTCGCGGCGATCCGCGAGGCCGGCGGCGCGGCGACGCGGCTCTGAGGGGGCGATCATGAAGGCTTTCACCTACGAGCGTCCCGCGACCGTGACCGAGGCCGCCAAGGCCGTGGCCGGCCAGCCCAATGCCCGCTTCATCGCCGGGGGCACCAACCTCCTCGACCTGATGAAGCTGCAGATCGAGACGCCGGCCCACCTCGTCGACGTCAACCGCCTGCCCCTCGACCGGATCGAGGCGACATCCGACGGGGGCCTGCGCATCGGCGCGATGGTCCGCAATTCCGATCTCGCCGCCGACGAGCGGGTGCGGCGCGATTACGGCGTGCTCTCCCGTGCCCTGCTCGCCGGCGCCTCGGGCCAGCTGCGCAACAAGGCGACCACCGCCGGCAACCTGCTGCAACGCACCCGCTGCCCGTACTTCTATGACACGGCGATGCCGTGCAACAAACGCCAGCCCGGCTCCGGCTGCTCGGCGATCGGAGGGTTCAACCGCATCCTGGCGGTGGTCGGAACCTCCGAGCACTGCATCGCCACCCACCCCTCCGACATGGCGGTCGCCATGCGGGCGCTCGACGCCACGGTCGAGACGGTGACGCCGGAAGGCGCGGAGCGGATGATCCCGATCGCCGAGCTGCACCGCTTGCCTGGCGACACGCCGCAGATCGAGACGAACCTCAAGCCCGGCGAGATCATCACCGCCGTGACCCTGCCGGCGCCGGTGAAGGGCCGCCACGTCTACCGCAAGGTGCGCGACCGCGCGTCCTATGCCTTCGCCCTCGTCTCGGTGGCGGCGGTGATCGAGGCGGAGGGCAGCAAGGTGCGCTCGGCCCGCCTCGCCTTCGGCGGCCTCGCCCACAAGCCCTGGCGGGTGGAGGAGGCGGAAGCGGCTTTGGTGCGCGAGGGCGTCGGAGCCGCCGGGGAGGCGGCGCTGAAGGGAGCCCGCGGCTACGGCGCCAACGACTTCAAGATCCCGCTCGCCAAGCGCACCCTCGCGGCCGCTGTCGCCGAGGCGATGCGCGCCTGATCGCCGGATTCGGAGAACAGCCATGGATATGAGCCAGCCGATCGGCGTCACGCCCCTCGACACCCAACCTCACGGCCCGGTCGGGCAGCCGATCGACCGCGTCGACGGCCCCCTCAAGGTCACGGGCCAGGCCACTTACGCCTACGAGAGCCGGGAGATGACCAATCCCGGCTACGGCTTCGTCGTCACGGCGACGATCG
Organism: Methylobacterium currus; assembly: GCF_003058325.1. Classification (NCBI taxonomy): domain Bacteria; kingdom Pseudomonadati; phylum Pseudomonadota; class Alphaproteobacteria; order Hyphomicrobiales; family Methylobacteriaceae; genus Methylobacterium; species Methylobacterium currus. The sequence continues at coordinate 6,320,196 of NZ_CP028843.1, read as the reverse complement.
CCAAGGGCCGCATCCGCGACATCGATACCGCGACCGCCGAGCGGATGCCGGGCGTGGTGCACGTGCTGACCCACCGCAACGTGCCGCCCCAGGGCGAGAAGAAGGAGCAGGTCGGCCCGCTCCTCGCCGACACCGAGATCCGGCATTGGGGCCAGCCGGTCGCCCTGGTGGTGGCGGAGAGCTTCGAGGAAGCCCGCGCCGCCGCCGCCGCCGTGCGCGTCACCTACGACCAGGAGAAGGGGGCTTACGTCCTCGCCGACGCGCTGGCTGAGGCGCGCAAGCCCGAGAAGGCGAGGACGCCGCCGGATTCGTCCCTCGGCGACTTCGAGGCCGGCTTCGCGGCGGCACCCGTCAGGATCGACGCGCGCTACACCACCCCGGTGCAGAGCCACGCGATGATGGAGCCCCACGCCACGATCGCGGCCTGGGAGGGTGACAAGGTCACGCTGATCACCGCCAACCAGATGCCGAATCGCGGCCAGGACGCCCTCGCCTCGATCTTCCGGCTGCCGAAGGACAACGTGCGGCTGATCAGCCGCTTCATCGGCGGCGGCTTCGGCGGCAAGCTCCAGCCGCAGGCCGACGCCATCCTGGCGGCCCTGGCCTCGAAGAACCTCGATGGCCGGCCGGTGAAGATCGCGCTCACCCGCCAGCAGGTCTTCCACGTCACGACCCGCCGCTCGGACACGGTGCAGCGGGTGCGCCTCGGCGCCGACCGCGACGGCAAGCTGACCGCCATCGCGCACGAATCCTGGTCCGACACGACGCCGGGCGACAGCTTCTTCGAGACCTCGGCCAACGTCACCCGCTCGCTCTACGCGGCCCCGAACCGCCTGACGGCGCACCGGCTGGCGTCGCTGAACCTGCCGATGGCCTCCTCGATGCGCGCCCCCGGCGAGGCGGTCGGCATGCTGGCCTTCGAATGCGCCATGGACGAGCTGGCGGAAGCGCTGAACCTCGATCCGATCGAGCTGCGCATCCGCAACGAGCCGGCCCAGGACCCCGAGAAGCACGTCCCGTTCTCGACCCGACAGCTCGTGCCCTGCCTGCGCGAGGGCGCGCGCCGCTTCGGCTGGGACCAGCGCAGCCCGAAGCCCGGCGGGATCCGAGACGGGCAATGGATGGTCGGCCACGGCGTCTCGGCCGCGGCGCGGCTCAATCCGCTCCAGCCGGCCAAGGCGCGGGTGCGCCTCGATCCCGACGGGACGCTGACGGCCCGGATGGCGATGACCGATATCGGCACCGGCACCTACACCATCCTGAGCCAGATCGCCGCCGAGATGCTCGGCGTGAAGGTCGCGCAGGTGAAGATGATTCTCGGGGACACCGCCGATCCGGCCTCCTCGGGCTCCGGCGGCTCGTTCGGCGCGGCCTCTTCGGGTTCGGCGCTCTACATGGCCTGCGAGGCCCTGCGCGGGCAGCTCCTGGCAAAGGCGGACCTGAACCCCGAGAACGCCGTCTTCACCGACGGGCGGATCACCTCGGGCAACCGCTCGGCGGCCTTGGCCGACCTCATCGGCCAGGGGATGGAGGCCGAGGGCGAGATCAAGCCGGGCGAGAACGAGAAGAAGTTCTCGCAATACTCCTACGGCGCCCACTTCGCCGAGGTCGGCGTCGATGCCGACACCGGCGAGATCCGCCTGCGGCGGATGCTCGGCGTCTTCACCGGCGGACGCATCCTCAACCCGAAGACCGCCCGCTCGCAGGCGATCGGCGGCATGGTGTTCGGCGTCGGCGCGGCCTTGATGGAGGCGATCGAGGTCGATCCGCGCTACGGCACCTTCGTCAACCACGACCTCGCCGAATATCACGTCCCGGTCCATGCCGACCTGCCGGAGATCGACGCGGTGTTCCTGCCCGAGCTCGACGACAAGGCGAACCCGCTGAAGAGCAAGGGCCTGGGCGAGCTCGGCATCTGCGGCGCGGGGGCGGCCGTGGCGAACGCGGTCTACAACGCCACCGGGATCCGGATCCGGGATTACCCGCTGACGCTGGACAAGATCCTGGAGGGGCTCATGGCGCGGGAGACCGGGCAGAGGCGGGCGTGAGCGGCGGCCCCGTCATCTGGACCTGTTTGACTGTTACGAACTGCGGTGCTGCATTTTTCTCGTCCACGACCCCATCCTGAGGCGTCAGCCGATCATAGATCAATCGATGCGGTTTCCGCTTGATCCGTTCGGGTAAAGATTGAACGCGTCTCCCCTCTCCCGTGTGGGGGAGGGGCCGGGGGATCGAAGATCCCGCGTGAGGGTGGCGCGCTTTCCGTGTAAAGCGCGAAAAGTCGTGCTGGTAGTGGGACAGTCAAAGTTTGATCTTGAGCCGTCTCCACCCTCACCCCTACTCCTCGCCCACACGGGAGAGGGGATCCTGCGCTTGACTCATTTCGGAGTATAGCAAGCGTAAACCGTCCGACACCTCATACCATCGCGCTTTCGCATCGACACGTCGATGCGAAAGCGTCCGGCGCATCAGCGCCGGCGCCCATTCGGGCTTAGCCAGCGCCTTCGAACGAGCCCGTTCGAAGGCGCGGCGGTATCAGAATAAATTTGCGATTGGGATGATATTTGTGGGTCTGGCAGCCCCGCGCGGGTCGAAATTTACGACCGGAATATCCGCGTATACTGCGTCTCGTGCCGGAACGAGCCGAGGTCGAGCCGCACGGTGGCGGTTCCGGCCTCGTCGAGGGGCATTCCCTGCACGGCGTGCGCCAGGGACGCGGCCCGGGGCATCAGCGCGGCCACGACCCGCGTGCCGGCGGTCTGGCCGACGGGGGCGAGGCGCAACGACGCCGAGACGAGGTTCTGCAGGAAGGCCGCCAGATAGGCCGCCAGCACCGTGCCGCAATCGAGCCCGTGGGCGCCCGCCGCCGCGCCGACCGCGACCGGGTAGGCTACCGGCCCGTCGAGATGGGGGGCGATGTCCGCGAGGCGCGGTACGTCCCAGGCGGCGCGGGTCGCGTCGAGGAACGAGCGGCCCTGCTGGCTGGTCTCGAGATGCAGCTCCCGCGAGGGACTGAGCGCCAGGGCGAGGTCGTTCACGGCGACGAGCGCCTCGGCGTCGCCCGCTGCGGCCGCCGCGTGGGCATGGGCGGCCAGGATCGCGTCGCTTCGGCCGGCGCCGTGCTCCAGCACGTCGGCGAGCCAGTCCCGAAGGGACACCTCGTCGCGCACGTCGCCGGCCTCGACGGCCCATTCGAGCCCGTGCGAATAGGCATAGGCTCCCACCGGATAGCCGGGAGAGAGCCAGGCGAGCAGCACCAGGGCGTACGGGATCCGCTCAGCCATGGGAATGGTCGTGCGGGTGGCCAGGATGATGTCCGTGCCCATGCGGATGGTCGTGCCCGTGGTCGTGGGCGTGCCCGCCCGCATAGGCGCCGCCCTCGGGCCGGAACGGACGCTCCACCGGGGTCGCGGTGCCGCCCAGTCCCTCGACCATCGCGGCGAGCACATGGTCGTCGGCGATCCAGAGCGCGTCCGTGCCGATCTCGGCCGGGATGTGCCGGTTGCCGATGTGCCAGATCAGCCGCTTGAGGGCGTGGTCGCTCGGCGCACGGATCTCGAGCAGCCGCTCGGGCGCCGCCTCGACCCAGACCAGGCGGCCGTCCTCGAGCCGGAGCGCGTCGCCGTCGTCGAGCACCGCCGGCTCGGGCAGATCGAGCAGGAAGGCGAGGCCGCCGACGCCCCGCATCGCCATGCGGCGGCGGTGCCTGTCGCCGGAATCGAGCACGATGCGGTCGACGATCTCGCCGGAGCCGAGGGCGTCGCGGCGGATGACGCGGGTCGCGCGGATCATGGGGTGATGTGCTTCCATTCTAACGATGATTAGACGACATCAGGCTCCTCCGGACCCGGATGGAACCGCTCGTCCAGGATCTGCGCCAGCGTGTATGGACAACCCGGCGGGAAGGTGCGCTCCGGCAGCCCGGTCTCGTCCGCCGCCCGCACCCGGGCGAGACGATAAACCTTGCCGAGGACCTCGGTCGGCCAGGCGCGCAGGCTCGGGCTCATCGTCACGAGATCGTCCAGGCTCACGCGCTGCTCGACGATCGTCGCCCGCCAGCCGTATTTTTCGCTGCCGCGGCTGATGCTCCCAGTCCAGCCGGTGATGCAGCAGGACGGTGACGCTGCTGCGGATCCCGGATTTCTGCGAGCCGTTCAAATCGGCGATCGCCTCGGCCAAGGCCTCGCGATCGAGCGCAGACCAGCGGCCGGCCCGGATCAGGGCGGCCTGCGCCTGCGTCCAGAGGAAGTGGTCGGTCTTGGGCGAGACGCCGGGATCCGGCGCCCGTTCGGCGAGCTTGGGCATGACGCGCACTCCTGCCCCGCCAGGATACCCCAACGGGGGCGGCTCAGAACAGGAAGTAGCGCTGCGCCATCGGAAGCACCTCGGCGGGCTCGCAGACCAGCAATTCGCCGTCGGCGCGCACGTCGTAGGTCTCGGGATCGACCTCGATCACCGGGGTGGCGTCGTTGTGGATCATGCTCTTCTTCGAGATGCCGCCGCGCACGTTCTCGACCGCGACCAGTTCCTTCATCACCCCGAGCTTGTCGCGAAGCCCCGCCTCGATCGCGGCTTTGGAGACGAAGGTGAGCGCCGTCGTCGCCGGCACCCGCCCGAAGGCGCCGAACATCGGGCGGTAATGCACCGGCTGCGGCGTCGGGATCGAGGCGTTGGGGTCGCCCATCGGGGCGGCCGCGATGGCCCCTCCCTTGATGATGAGGTCGGGCTTCACCCCGAAGAAGGCCGGCGACCACAGCACCAGGTCGGCGAGCTTGCCGGGCTCGACCGAGCCGATATGGCGCGAGATCCCGTGGGCGATGGCCGGGTTGATCGTGTACTTGGCGACGTACCGCTTGGCCCGGGCGTTGTCGTTGCCGGACGCATCGCCCGGCAGGGCGCCGCGCTGGCGCTTCATCTTGTCGGCGGTCTGCCAGGTGCGGATGATGACCTCGCCGACCCGGCCCATCGCCTGGCTGTCCGACGACATCATCGAGAGCGCGCCGATGTCGTGCAGGATGTCCTCTGCGGCGATCGTCTCCTTGCGGATCCGGCTCTCGGCGAAGGCGAGGTCTTCCGGGATCGACGGGTCGAGGTGGTGGCACACCATCAGCATGTCGAGATGCTCGTCGATGGTGTTGCGGGTGAAGGGCCGCGTCGGGTTGGTGGAGGAGGGGAGCACGTTCGGCAGCCCCGCCACCTTGATGATGTCCGGCGCGTGGCCGCCGCCCGCTCCTTCCGTGTGGAAGGCGTGAATGGTGCGGCCCTTGAAGGCCGCGATCGTGTCCTCGACGAAGCCCGACTCGTTGAGCGTGTCGGTGTGGATCATCACCTGGATGTCGTGGGCGTCGGCCACCGACAGGCAGCAATCGATCGCCGCGGGCGTCGTGCCCCAATCCTCGTGCAGCTTCAGTGCGCAGGCGCCGGCGCGGATCATCTCCTCCAGGCTGTCGGGCTTCGAGGCGTTGCCCTTCCCGGCGAAGGCGAGGTTCATCGGGAAGGCGTCGGCGGCCTCGATCATCCGGGCGATGTGCCAGGGGCCGGGCGTGCAGGTGGTGGCGAAGGTGCCGTGGGCCGGGCCCGTCCCACCGCCGAGCATCGTGGTGACGCCGGAATTCAGCGCCTCGTCGATCTGCTGCGGGCAGATGAAGTGGATGTGGCTGTCGAACCCGCCGGCGGTGAGGATCTTGCCCTCGCCCGCGATCACCTCCGTGCCCGGCCCGACCACGATGGTGACGCCGTCCTGGATATCCGGGTTGCCGGCCTTGCCGAGCGCCGCGATGCGCCCCCCTTTCAGGCCGACATCGCACTTCACGATGCCCCAGTGATCGAGCACCACCGCGTTGGTGATGACGGTGTCGACGGCGCCGCCGGCATTGCTGGCCTGGCTCTGCCCCATCCCGTCACGGATCACCTTGCCGCCGCCGAACTTCACCTCCTCGCCGTAGCGGGTGTGGTCCTGCTCGACCTCGATGACGAGGGACGTGTCGGCGAGGCGGATGCGGTCGCCCTTGGTCGGGCCGAACATCGCCGCATAGGCGGCGCGGGGGAGGCTGGCGGGTTTGGGGGTGTTGGACTTGGGAGGATTGGACATGGGCGGCGAGGTCCGGGTCAGGCGGGCATGGGCGAGAAGGTCGGGTGCTTCGCCGCGGCGGCGTCGAAGGTGAAGGTCGTGCGCAGGCCGCGCTCCTGGTTGAGGTGGCCAATCAGGTGATCCCGGAAGCCCGCCTTGCCGGTGCGCCACGTCTCCACCGCCGCGGCGACGGCGGACCGATCGGCAAAGATGATCCGGCGTGACGCGAGCAGCTTGTCGAGCATTGCGATGACGTCGTCTTTTTCAAAGCCGTCTTGGCACAAGATCGTCCAAACGAATTCGAGCAGGACGACGAGATTGTCGAAAGCCGGCTCGCTCAACCGATCGTCGCTCTCCAAGAGGGCTGCCGCGCGCGGCGACTGCCTGGCATCGTCGTCGAGCGCGTAACGAAGCAGGACGTTCGTATCGATTCCGATCATTGGCCGGACTTCGTGCGCTCGTCCTCGGTCAGGAGGTAATCGCCGATCGGATCGTCGCTGGGAGCGGGTGGACGGGCGCGGGCGCGGCGAGCGATGCCCCTCAGGCTGAACAAGGCATCGGGCTTCTCAAGGGTCGCGTGCCCGGCATCGTCCACGACGAGTGTCAGCCGTTCGCCTGGCGCGACGCCGAGCGCGTCGCGGACCTCTGCCGAGAGGGCGACATGCCTTCCCGGCGTGAGCGTGAGCGCGAAGTGCCGCATGATGCCTCCCGCTTGGTCTGCCGCGCGTTCAGTGAGCGCCTTGTACGAAACGTGGTCTGTGCCAAAGCCGATCGCCAGCACGAAATGGCTCACAGCGCCCCCATCACGTCACCCCGGAACCCGTATACCGCCCGTCCGCCGCCCATCGGGATCAGCACCACCTCCCGGGTCGAACCTGGCTCGAAACGCACGGCAGTGCCCGGCGCGATGTCGAGGCGCTGGCCGCGGGCCTTGTCGCGGTCGAAGCGGAGCGCCGGGTTGACCTCGAAGAAGTGGTAGTGCGAGCCGACCTGGATCGGACGGTCGCCGGTATTGGCGACCTCGATCACCGTGCGGGGTGATCCCTCGTTGAACACGATCTCGCCGTCCGGGGTCGTCACCGCGCCCGGCACGTCGGTGGCGGGCGTGCCGCGGATCGGGTGGTGGACGGTGACGAGCTTGGTGCCGTCCGGGAAGGTCGCCTCGACCTGGATGTCGTGGATCATCTCCGGCACCCCCTCCATCACCTGGTCGGCGGTGAGGACCTGGGCGCCGAGGCGCATCAGCTCGGCCACGGTGCGTCCGTCGCGGGCACCCTCGACCACGAAGTCGGTGATCAGCGCCACCGCCTCCGGGTGGTTGAGCTTCACGCCCCGGGACAGGCGGTTGCGGGCCACCATCGCCGCCATGGCGACGAGGAGCTTGTCCTTCTCGCGGGGTGTCAGCAGCACGGGAGAATCCTCTGGGTCACGGGTGCCCCCATCCTTCACCGAGGCTCGGCCGTGAGGCAAGTTTTGGCAGGCAAGAACCGAGCCGCACACTCACGTCTGCCACACCCGCGGCAAAGGACGGCCGCGAAACCCCTCGAGGATCCGCGCGGCGGCGAGGCGCAAGGGCCCGATCTCCGCCCCGAGCAGGCGTAAGATCAGCATGCCGTTCCAGGCGCTGGCCCCGGCCTCGACCGAGAGGGCGTCGCATCCGGCCGTGGCGATCAGGTCGCGGGCCTGGTCGAGACGGCTCTCGGCGTCGGGAGCCAGATGCAGCAAGGTGGCCATCGCGCGGGCGCCGCCGGCCACCGCCCTGCGGGCGAGCGTGTCCGCGATGTCGCCGTCGAGCCGGAGCGTGTCGGCGTAAGCGAGCCGCCCGGCGCGGCGCAGGCGCCAGGAATCGGTGAGCCGGCCGTCCCGCATCACCTCGCCCTTGGCGGCGCGGCCGAAGACCAGGGCCTCGAACAGGGTGAGCCGCGCATCCGCCGCCATCTCGGCCGAGAAGCTGCGGGCGAGCCGCGCGCCATTGAACAGGATCGTCTCCTGCGGCAGCCAGGCCAGGGCGGAGTCGGGCTCCAGGGTCAGCGCCACGTCGAGCCGCGTCACCGGCCCGTCAGAGCGATAGATCTTCTCCGCCGCCGTGGTGGTGAGAACGAGGTCGGCGCTCGCCTCCAGCCGGGCCTCGACGGCGAAGCGGTCGCCGCAGGCGATGCCGCCGGCGCTGTTGAGCAGCACCGCCTCCATGGAACCCGGCTCCGGCCGGGGGAGGCGCAGGCGCAAGGGGCCGGATTCGGAAAGGTCGGTGATCCGGGTCGCGCCGCCCGGCATCCGGGCGACCGACAGCGCGACGTGCCCGACCGAGCGCTGGCGGCGGAGGGCGTCGGAAACGGGGGAAGCTTGCATCGTGAGCCCGTAAGGCGGGCGCGGACGGCCCTCACGGTCCCGCTTAGACCGCGCGGGCGGCCCCTCAGGCAAGCCCCCCGTACCATCCGATGATGCCGGGCAGAGACCGGGCGCCCAGCAGAATCTGCCGCGAAGGCCGGGCACTCCGGCGTCCGCGCGCGGGCGCCCCTGCTAGTGTCGCCCGATCAACCGGAGCCCATCATGCCTGCACCTCTCCTCCACATCGACACCACGCCGGACCTGCCGGCCGAGGCCGAGGTCGTGGTGATCGGCGGCGGCGTGGTCGGCACTTTCGCGGCCTATTACCTCGCGCGCCGGGGCGTCAGCGTGGCCCTCGTCGAGAAGGGCCGCATCGGGGCCGAGCAATCGAGCCGCAACTGGGGCTGGTGCCGGCAGCAGAACCGCGACGCCCGCGAATTGCCGATGGCGACGAAGAGCCTCGACCTATGGGATCGCCTCCAGGCCGAGATCGGCGAGGATCCGGGCTTCCGCCGCTGCGGCCTGCTCTACCTCAGCAACGACGAGGCCGAGATCGCCCGCTGGGCGAAATGGCGCGACTTCGCGGCGGGTGAGGGCGTCGTCACCCACATGCTGAGCGAGAGCGAGGCGCGGGCGCGGGGCAGCGCCACCGGGCGCAGCTGGAAGGGCGGGGTGTTCTCGCCCACCGACGGCATCGCCGACACATCCCGGGCGGTGCCGGTGGCGGCACGCGGCGTGATGAAGGCGGGCGGCAGCGTGCATCAGTTCTGCGCCGCCCGCGGCCTCGAGCTTCAGGGCGGCCGGGTGAGCGGCGTGGTGACCGAGAAGGGCACGATCCGCACCCGCATGGCGGTGATGGCCGGCGGCGCCTGGGCCTCGTCGTTCTGCCGCCAGCTCGGCATCCGCTTCCCGCAATCGGCGGTGCGCTCGTCGATCCTGGCGGTCGGCCCCCATGTCGAGGGCCTGCCGGACGCGCTCCACACCGCCGAGATCTCGGTGACCCGCCGCGGCGAGACCGGCGGCCACACGCTGGCGATCAGCGGCCGGGCCAATGTCGATCCGACGCCGCAGCAGATCCTGTTCGCGCGGGAATTCGTGCCGATGTTCGCCAAGCGCTGGCGCGCCCTGCGCCCCGGCGGCACCGAGGGCTGGCGCAGCGGACACGAAACCGCGGCGCGCTGGCGCCTCGACGAGCAGACGCCGATGGAGCGCATGCGCATCCTCGATCCCCGGCCCGATGCCCGCCTGGTGGCCGAGACGCATCGCCGGGCCCTCGAGCTGCTGCCGGCCCTGCGCGGCACTGCGATCACCGCTTCCTGGGCCGGCTACATCGACGCGACCCCCGACGGCGTACCGGCGATCGGCGAGGTCACGGGCGTGCCGGGCCTGATCCTGGCGGCGGGCTTTTCCGGCCATGGCTTCGGCATCGGCCCCGGCGCCGGCCACCTCGTCGCCGACCTCGCCTCCGGCGCCGCGCCGATCGTCGATCCGCGTCCCTACCATCCGGACCGGTTCGCGGCGTCGTCCTGGGGGAAGGTGGCGGATTTCTGAAGGCGGTGCCTTCGCCTAAACTCCCTTCCGCTCCAGCGGAGGATGCACCATGGACCTGTCGTCACCTGATCCCACCTGCCGGGTCGTGCGCCCGGGCCCCGATTACGTCGGCAAGCAGGCCCTCACTTACGCGCCGGCGGTCTCGGCCGAGTCGGTGGGATCGAAGGGGCTTCACATGCAGCTCGTCACCCTGCCGCCGGGGGCCCGCGCCAAGGCGCATCGGCACGAGGCGCACGAGACGGCGCTCCACGTGCTCTCCGGCGTCGCCGGCATGTGGTACGGCGCGCAGCTGGAGCACCACCTGTGGAGCCGGGCCGGCGACTTCGTCTACATCCCGGCCGGGATTCCGCACCTGCCCTACAATGCCAGCCGGACCGAGACCTGCACGGCGGTGATCGCCCGCACCGACCCGAACGAGCAGGAGAGCGTGGTCCTGCTGCCGGAGCTCGACGCCTTGCGGCCGGCGGAAGCCGACGTGATGGCATAGGAGGACGTGACGCCCGTTCCGGGGCCGGAACGGGCCTCCGCTCCGCGCTGACGGTTCGCGGACCGCCTGCTCCCGAGCGACCATCGACGCCGCGCCTGCGATGACCGGCCCGGGGCGGAGACGGCCATCGAGGCTTCCGTCGATCCGTCGCGCGAAACCGTCACTTTCGCAGCGGCACGCCCTTCGTGGTGAAACGCTGCCCGCCGCCCGTGGGTCGCACGGGCCGCTGCGGGCCCCGCCCCTTGCCCGCGCCCAGACCCGTTCCCGGCGGCTGCGAGAACGGCACGAGCTGGTCCGGCCGCGGCCCGATGAGATCGGCACGGCCCATCTCCCGCAGCGCCTCGCGCAGCAGGGGCCAGTTCTCCGGGTCGTGGTAGCGCAGGAATGCCTTGTGCAGCCGCCGCTGCCGCATCCCCTTGATCGCCTCGACCGGCTCGCTCGCCCCGCGCCGCACGCCTCGCAACGGGTTGATCTCGGTATGGTACATCGCCGTGGCGGTCGCCATCGGCGAGGGCAGGAAGGTCTGCACCTGGTCGGCGCGATAGTTGTTCTTCTTGAGCCAGAGCGCGAGGTGCATCATGTCCTCGTCGGTCGTGCCCGGATGCGCCGCGATGAAGTACGGGATCAGGTAGTATTTCTTGCCCGCTTCCTTGGCGGCGGCGTCGAACATCTCCTTGAAGCGGTCGTAGGTGCCGATGCCCGGCTTCATCATCTTGTCGAGGGGGCCGCGCTCGGTGTGCTCGGGCGCGATCTTCAGCCGGCCGCCGACGTGATGGGTCACCAGCTCCTTGACGTATTCGGGGCTCCTGACCGCGAGGTCGTAGCGCACGCCGGAGGCGACCATCACCTTCTTGACGCCCTTCACCTCGCGGACCTTGCGGTAGAGCCGGATCAGGTCGTCGTGCGAGGTGTTCAGGTTCGGGCAGATGTCCGGGAAGACGCAGGACGGCAGCCGGCACGCCGCCTCGATCTTCGGATCCTTGCAGGCCATCCGGTACATGTTCGCGGTCGGCCCGCCGACATCCGAGATCACCCCCGTGAAGCCCGGCGTCTTGTCGCGGATCCGCTCGATCTCGCGCAGGATCGAGCCCTCCGACCGGTTCTGGATGACCCGGCCCTCGTGCTCGGTGATCGAGCAGAAGGTGCAGCCGCCGAAGCAGCCGCGCATGATCGTCACCGAGAACTTGATCATGTCCCAGGCAGGGATCTTCGCGTCGCCGTAGGACGGATGGGGGGCGCGGGCGTAGGGCAGGTCGTAGACCGCGTCCATCTCGTCGCTGGTGAGCGGGATCGGCGGCGGGTTCAGCCACAGGTCGCGGTCGCCGTGGCGCTGGACCAGCGGGCGCGCATTGCCGGGATTGGCCTCCCGGTGCAGCACGCGCGAGGCACGGGCATAGGCCTCCTTGTCGTCCTTGACCTCGTCGTAGGCGGGGAGCCGGATCACGGTCTCGCCGGGCTTGCGCGCGGCGGCCTCGTCGGCGGACTCAAGGTCGTCGGCGGGCAATTCGGTGTAATGCTCGGGCACGCGGCGGAACAGGGCGACGCCCCGGACCGAGTCGATCTCGTGCGGCGCCTCGCCGGACGCGAGGCGGTTCGCCACCTCGACCACGGCGCGCTCGGCATTGCCGTAGATCAGCAGGTCCGCCTTCGCGTCGGCCAGGATCGAGCGGCGCACCTTGTCGGACCAGTAATCGTAATGCGCGATGCGGCGTAAGGAGGCCTCGATGCCGCCGAGAATGACCGGCACGTCCTTGTAGGCCTCGCGGCAGCGCTGCGTGTAGACGATGGTGCAGCGGTCCGGGCGCTTTCCGCCTTCCCCGCCGGCCGTGTAGGCGTCGTCGTGGCGCAGGCGGCGGTCCGCCGTGTAGCGGTTGACCATCGAATCGAGGTTGCCGCCGGTGACGCCGAAGAACAGCCGCGGCTTGCCCAGGGCCCGGAACGGCTCCGCCGATTGCCAGTCGGGCTGCGCGATGATGCCGACCCGGAACCCCTGAGCCTCGAGCAGCCGGCCGATGATGGCCATGCCGAAGCTCGGATGATCGACATAGGCGTCGCCCGTCACCAGCACGACGTCGCAGGCGTCCCAGCCGAGCGCCGCCATCTCGGCGCGGTTCATCGGCAGGAACGGCGCCGCCTTTCCGTTGGGCGGCGACGGGCAGGCGAGGGGAGCCACGGATCGTTCGGCGAGAGCTTGGAGTTCCATGGGGCGGAGGCATAGTCCGCCGGGGGCGCGAGATCAACGAACCGCGGGATCAACGAATCGTAAGAGGGGGCGGCCCTTCGCCCCTGTATCGAAACGGCCGAGCTTGTCTTCCGGCCTGCGCCGGAGGCGAAGATCGGACAGGAGCCGGGACGCGGATAGTCCGTCGTGCGGCCATCCTGGCCGTTCGGGCGGTCCGATCTCCTGCTCCGACGCAGACATTCCCTTGCGACGGGCGGCGGCCGCGAGAGGGCAGCCGGCGCTCCTCGTCGAGCACCCTCCGACGGACCCGGGTGATCGGGTCCGGGCCCTGAGCATCGTCCATCGACGCGGTCACCGGTCCGGCGGGAGAAATGATGCAGGAACAAGAAGCCAACCGGAGTTGCGCTCCGCAACTCCGCTCAGCCCCCGCGCGGGGCGATCCCCTCGACCGCCGCGACCAGGCGGTCGAGGTCGGCGGGGCCGGAGAGGCGGTGGTCGCCCTCCTTGATCAGGGTGAGGACCACGCCGGTCTCCGGCAGCCGCTCGACGAGCCGCATGGCGTGGCGCCACGGCACGTCCGGGTCGGCCATGCCCTGGAGGATGTGCACCGGGCAGCCCGGATCGATCGGTCCGCCGAGCATCAGGTGGCGCCGCCCGTCCTCGATGAGCGCCCGGGTCACCGGCGTCGGCTCGGGCGAGTACTGGGAGCCGCGCTGCCACACCCCGTCGCGCATCACCTGGGCGCGGATCTCGTCCGGGAACTGCTCCCACATCAGCGCTTCGGTGAAATCCGTCGCGGGCGCGATCAGCACCAGGCCGGCGGGCCGGACGTCTGCCGCGGCAAGCAGCGCGATCCAGCCGCCCATCGAGGAGCCGACCAGGATCGGGCGCGCTGGCGCCAGGGCGGCGATCACGGCTTGCGCATCGGCGAGCCAGTCCGAGATCGTGCAATCGGCGAAGCTGCCCTCGGACTCGCCGTGGCCCGTATAGTCGAAGCGCACGAAGGCACGGCCTTCCCGGGCCGCCCACTCGTCCAGGGCCTCGGCCTTGGTGGCGCGCATGTCCGACCGGAAGCCGCCGAGCCAGACCACCGGCGGTCCGGCCCCGGGCCGCACCAGGGTGGCGAGGCGGCGGCCCCGCACGGGCAGCATGCGGGCGGGGTGGCGCGACGTCTCCGCCTTGTGCTCTTGCATGACGTTATCCCCGTTATTCCGTGTGCGACCCTGGTCGCGGGCGGCGTGCGCCCAAGGTTTACCGATCCGCAACACGACCGGGCGACCTTGATGCATCGTCCGTGAGCGGACCGCGACGGCCGGCTTCTACACCGGCGGCGGCCGGCGACCATATGCCAGATCCGGCCGGCCTTCCGCCGGCCCTTCGTCGATTCCTGCTGTCGATTCCTGCGCGGAGCGGGCACCGTCATGCCGCGAGTGCTGCGATCAGAACCCTGACCCGGAGTCCCATGCCGTCGAGCCAGGCCACGCCGTTCCCGGCCGCGCGCCACCCGCTGGCGGGCCGAACCGTGCTCCAGATCATCCCGGAGCTCGATGCCGGCGGCGCCGAGCGCACCGCCGTCGACGTGGCGGCGGCGCTTGCCGCCGCGGGCGCGCGGGCGCTCGTCGCCACGGAGGGCGGGCGCCTCGTCGGCGAGTTGCAGGCCAAGGGCGGCGCCTGGGTGCCGTTCCCGGCCCGAAGCAAGAACCCCTTCGCCATGGCGCTCAATGTCGGGCGGCTGATGCGGATCTGCCGGTCGGAGCGGGTCGACCTGATCCATGCCCGCTCCCGCGCCCCGGCCTGGGTCGCGCTCGGAGCGGCGCGGCGGCTGCGCATCCCCTTCGTCACCACCTATCACGGCAGCTATGCCGGCCGCTCGCCGACGAAGCTCCTCTACAATTCGGTGATGGCCCGCGGCGACGTGGTGATCGCCAACTCGCATTTCACCGCCGACGCGATCCGGCGCCTCTTCCCGCACGTCGCCGGGGACCGGGTGCGGGTGATCCACCGCGGCACCGATCTCGCCGCCTTTGCGCCCGCGCAGGTCGCGCCGCAGCGGGTCGAAGCCTTGCGGCGGGCCTGGGGCGTCGCCCCGCACGAGCGGGTGGTGCTGCTCGCCGCCCGCCTCACCCCCTGGAAGGGGCACCGCGTGCTGATCGAGGCGGCCGCCGCGCTCCGCGCCCAGGGGCTCGCCGAGTTCACGGTGGTGCTGGCGGGCGATCCCCAGGGGCGCCAGGCCTACCTGCGCGAGATCGACGCGATGATTGCCGCCCACGGCCTCTCGGCCCAGGTCAAGCGGGTCGGGCATTGCAGCGACATGCCGGCGGCCTACCGCGCGGCCTCGGTGGTGGTGGTGCCCTCGACCGCGCCCGAGGCGTTCGGCCGCTCCGCGGTCGAGGCCCAGGCCCTCGGCACGCCGGTCGTGGTCTCGGATCTCGGCGCCGTGCCGGAGACGGTGCTCGCCCCGCCGGAGGTGCCGGCGCACGAGCGCACCGGCTGGCGCGTCCCGGCCGGCGACCCGCAGGCGCTGGCCGGGGCCGTCGCGGAGGCGTTGCAGCTCGGCGCCAGCGCCCGCGACGCCCTGGTGCGCCGCGCCCGCCGCCACGTCGAGACGCATTTCTCCCTCGAGCTGATGCTGGCCGACACCCTGGCGATCTATGCCGAGCTGCTCGGCGCCGGTCCCGCAGGGGAGGGCCCGTGAGCGGGCGCCCGGCTCCAGGATGGACGCGCGGGGTTGGACTTGCGGCCTGCTTCAGCCCTCGGCAACCAAGTCCCGCATCCGTGAGTTGACAAATCGGGCGATCTCGCCAAGGTGCTAGTGTACACCCGAGTATGCCCGCGCGGTGGTTCGGGGCCGGTCCGGACAGGACACGGTCGGCGGGCCGCCGCCGGACGACGTGATTGAGGAGAATGAAGCCATTCGCAGACCTATGAGAGCCATGCCGGCCCCGCAGAAAGACGGGCCGCGCGCCAACCGGGACATCCGCGGCGTCCGCGAGGTGCAGCTCATCGACGATACCGGTCAGAACCGCGGTGTCATGGGCTTCTTCGAGGCGTTGCAGGTCGCCGAAGAGGCGGGCCTCGACCTCGTCGAGATCGCGCCGAACTCCGTGCCTCCGGTCTGCAAGCTTCTCGACTACGGCCGCTTCCGCTTCAACGAGCAGAAGAAGCAGGCCGAGGCGCGCAAGCGGCAGAAGACCGTCGAGGTCAAGGAGATCAAGCTCCGGCCCGGCATCGACAAGCACGACTACGAAGTCAAGATGAAGGCCGTGCAGCGGTTCTTCGAGGAAGGCGACAAGGTCAAGGTGACGCTCCGGTTCCGCGGCCGCGAGATGGCGCACCAGGACCTGGGTCTGCGCCTGCTCGAGCGCGTGAAGGCCGAGACGCAAGAGGTCGCCAAGGTGGAGAGCGAGCCGCAGCTCGAAGGCCGCCAGATGATCATGATCCTGGCGCCGCGCTAAGCGCACGGCGCGTTGCCGCGCTGAAGGCACGGCGACCCTCCGCGTTCTTCAGCGCTGGACGGATCACGGAGCGCTCCGGGCGCGGGCTTCTTCCAGAAAAACCCGCGCGGGGAGCATCGAAGGGCCGGGCATGTCCCGGCCCATCGCTTGTCTGCTTCAGCAGCACGACCTCACTTCAGCAGGACCACCTGCGCGTGGCCGGTCCGGCGCACCACGTTGACGGTCACGTCGCTGCCGTGGCGATGGATCAGCAGGTCGACGCGGCTGTCGCCGAGCTTCAGGTTGCGGATCAGCACGTCGTCGAGGAAGGCCGGCAGGATCGGATCGCGGAAGCGGATCCGGTTGCGGTCGTGGCGCAGCTCCAGCCCGAGGCAGGCGGCCAGGAACGCGAAGGGCGCCGCCGCCGCCCAGGCCTGCGGGCTGCACGCCACCGGATAGTTGGTCGGCCCGCGCTGCTTGCGCTGGATGAAGCCGCAGAACAACTCCGGCAGCCGCCGCCCCTCCTGGTAGAGCGAGGCGCCGTGCTGGCCCTCGAACACCCGGGCGGCCTCCGCCTTCAGGCCGTAGCGGGCGAGTCCGAGGGCGATCATCGCGTTGTCGTGCGGCCAGATCGAGCCGTTGTGGTACGACATCGGGTTGTAGCGCGCCTCGCCGACCGCGATGGTCCGCACGCCCCAGCCGTTGAACCCGTCCTTCGACATCAGCACCGCGGCGACGCTCGACGCCCGCTCCGGATAGGCGATGCCGGTGAACAGGGCATGCCCCGCATTCGACGAGCGCACGGCGCAAGGGCGCTTCTCGCCGTCGAGCGCGAGGGCGTAGGTGCCGAGCTCGGGAAGGTAGAAGGCCTCGTCGAAGGCCTTGCGCAGCCGCTCGGCCTCGCCCTTCAGGCGCTCGGAGAGGATATCGTCGCCCATGAGGGCGGCGAGCTTCGCGGCGCCCTTCTTGGCGGCGTAGACATATCCCTGGACCTCGCAGAGCGCGATCGGCCCCTGCGCCATGCGGCCGTCGGCGTGGAAGATCGAGTCGTGGCTGTCCTTCCAGCCCTGGTTGGCCAGGCCCTTCTCGGTCTCGCGGGCGTATTCGACGAAGCCGTCCTTGTCCCGGTCGCCGTACTCGTCGATCCAGGTGAGCGCCGCCAGGATGTTGGGCCAGATCGCCGCGATGGTCGCGAGATCGCCGGTCTGCTCGTAATACTGCCCGGCCAGCATCACGAAGAGCGGCGTGGCGTCGATCGTGCCGTAATAGAGGCGGAACGGCACCTCGCCGAGGATCGCCATCTCGCCGTTGCGGGTCTCGTGCAGGACCTTGCCGGGCTGGGCGTCGGCAGCGGGATCGACCGTGGTCGCCTGCGTCGCCGCGAGGTGGCGCAGCACGCCCTTGGCGATCTCCGGATCGATCCACAGCGTCATCATGGCGGTGATGATGCCGTCGCGGCCGAACACCGTGCTGTACCAGGGGATGCCCGCATAGGGGTAGACGCCGTTCGGCGTGCGGCTGAGCAGCATGTAGAGGTCGGCCGTCGCCCGGCAGGCGGCCTCGTTGAACTGGTCGTTCGAGCTCTCGATGGTGGTGATGTTGGCGGTGGCCTTGCGCAGGTCGCGGCGTGCGTCGCGATAGGCGAGCGCGAAGGTCATGCCCTCGCCCTTCGGGTGGCCGTCCTCCCGGCGCGGGCTCGGATAGGCTGCGTGCGTGAAGGGCAGGGCGCTGCCGACCACCGCCGCACCGTCGCGGCCGTGATCGACCGTGTCGCAGATCGCCCGCACGAAGATCGAGGCGCGGTCGCCGGGCTTGAGACGGACCTCGAACTCGGCCCGGTGCGCCTCGAGCCGCACGGGCTTGGGGCCGAAGCGCAGGCGGGTGGTGCGCAGGCGCCCGTCGAGCCCGTCATAGCGGTAGGTCACCTCGTTCTCGGCCGTCACCTCGACGCGGCGCTTGCCCCGATGGGCCCGGTCGCTGCCGCGCACCTCGAACAGGTCGCGGAAATCGGCATCGAAGGACAGCGCGACGCGCAGGTGGCGCGGCTTGGTGTCGTAGTTGCGCAGGCCGATGCGGTCGTAGCAGGTGCCGCGGAAGAGAAACTTGGTCCGCTCCAGGGCGATGATCTCGCGCGGGATGCTGGTCTCGTCGCCGGCGTCGAGCCGGATGTCCGGCGTCGTCAGGTCGACCGAGAGGGCGCCATTGTCGTCCTGCACCACCGAGCCGAGCAGCATCGGCCGCTGGCCCTCGACGGTCAGCTCGAGGCGCGACAGGAAGCGCGTGTCCTGGAAATACAGGCCTTCGGGCCCCGGGAAGACGCCGATATCGCCGTAGCTGTCGAGCACCGCGAAGGCGTCGCCGTGCTTGAGCGAGCGCAGCTGGCGCTCGACCAGCGAGGTCTGCGCCTCGATGTGGTATTGCGGCAGCGTCTCGTCGTCGGGGGCGGTCGCAACCATCGGCACGGCTTCACTCCTTGGGGCTTCGCTCCGCGAGGCGTCGCGGGGCGAGGTGTCACGGGGATCGGGGCGAGATCTCGGGGTTCCGGACGGGCGCCGGGGCAGCAGCGGGAGGGGAGACCCGCGGCGATTCGCGGGTTCGACCCCACGCTAGAGCGAATGTGGGCCATCGTGCGGCGGGCGCCAGGGGGATGGGACACTCGCCCGGCCGGATATCGATCCGCCTCGTGCCCAAGCAAAAGGCCCGGCCCCCCTCGCGGGGACCGGGCCTCATTGCCAATCAATGCCTGTGCGACGGATCAGATCGCCCGGAGCGTCGGACGCACGGAGGCGCCGTTGGCGACCCCGTTGAGGGCGGAGGGGGCGCCGATGGTAAGGCCCGGGATCTTGATCGCGTCGAGGTCGCCGGCGAGCAGCGACTCGTAGGCGGCGACGTAGGAGCGGGCCATGACGCTCGCGGTGAAGCGGGTCTCGAAGTAGCGGCGCACGCCCTCGCGGCTCATCGCCTTGCAGGTCTCGACCGCGGCGATCGCCTCGTCCATCGAGTCGACCACCACGCCCGACACGCCGTCCTTGATGACCTCCGGCACGGAGCCGTTGCGCCACGCGATCACCGGGGTGCCGGCCGACATCGCCTCGATCATCACCAGGCCGAAGGGCTCCGGCCAGTCGATCGGGAAGGCCAGCGCCAGGGCGTTGCCGAGGAATTCGTGCTTCTGGTCCTCGTTGATCTCGCCGATATACTCGACCAGCGGATGATGGGTCATCGGCTCGATGACCTCGTCCCAGTATTCCTGGTCCGCCTTGTCGACCTTGGCGGCGATCTTCAGCTTCACGCCGGAGGCCTTGGCGATCTCGATCGCGCGGTCGGGGCGCTTCTCGGGCGAGATGCGGCCGAGGAAGGCGAGATAGCCGCCGTCCTTCGGCTTGGCCGAGAAGCGGCAATTCTCCGCCGGCAGGCCGTGGTGGATGGTCTGGAGCCAGTTGGCATTCTCGGGCATCGGCCCGCGCTGGTGGTCGGAGATCGACACCAGGGGCATGCCCGTGAAGGTGCGGTAGACCGGCATGAAGTCAGGCACGTCGAGCCGCCCGTGCAGGGTGGTGACGCATTTGTGGTTCAGATCCTCGAACAGCGGGTACTGCAGGAGGTCGATGTGGAAGTGGATGACGTCGAACTCGTCCGCCCGCCGACGCAGGTGATACAGCATGGCAAGGTGACTGGCGACGTGATCGCGGATGCCGGCGAGCCGCAGGCCCTCGGGGCAGCAGGCGACCAGCTTGGCGCTCGTCTCCGAGTCGCCGCTCGCGAACAGCGTCACGTCATGGCCCTGCCGGACCAGCTCCTCGGTGAGCCAGGAGACGACACGCTCGGTGCCGCCGTAGAACTTCGGCGGAACGGCTTCCGCGAGAGGGGCTACCTGGGCAATGCGCACGACGGATTCTCCTGAGACGCCAAGCGGGGGCGGTTCACGTTGGCGGGACTTAAGCAGGATGGGGCCTGAGCGGGACATGAACGAAACCGCGCACCCGCTCTTATGGTTCCGGTGCGGCGCACAACGCCACAGCGCGGGCCCGGTCGTTCCCGTCTCACACAGGGCTCGATGCGCCCAACGATGCGACGATTGCATGAGACCTCGGTCCCTGCTATATCGCGCGCCTCGCCGAACCGCCCGGCCGTGAGGGCTGCCGTGGCGGTTCGTGTCGCTCCACACCTTCGATCGAGCGCGATCGTCGGGGCCCGCCCGTGGCGGATCCCCGGTGGAGTTCGCGTCAGGAGAGCAAAATGCCCAAGCTGAAGACCAAGTCGGGCGCCAAGAAGCGCTTCAAGATCACCGGGACCGGCAAGGTCATGTACGCCCAGGCCGGCAAGCGCCACGGCATGATCAAGCGGACCACGAAGCAGATCCGCAACCTGCGCGGCACGACCACCCTGTTCGAGGGCGATGCCGCCAACGTGAAGAAGTACTTCCTGCCGAACGCCCGGTAAGAACCGGCTTCGCGCAAGACAACGCTTCGTCCCGAATCTGTTTCGTAGAATTTCCAGGAGATCACCATGGCCCGCGTCAAACGCGGCGTGACCAGCCACGCCAAGCACAAGAAGGTTTTCAAGGCCGCCAAGGGCTATTACGGCCGGCGCAAGAACACGATCCGGATCGCCAAGCAGGCGGTCGAAAAGGGCATGCAATATGCCTACCGCGATCGTAAGAACAAGAAGCGCAACTTCCGCGCCCTGTGGATCCAGCGCATCAACGCTGCGGTCCGCCCGCACGGCCTGACCTATTCGCGCTTCATCGACGGCCTGGCCAAGGCCGGCGTCCAGGTCGACCGCAAGGCCCTGTCGGAGCTCGCCATCCACGAGCCGGCGGCCTTCGTCGCCGTGGTCGAGAAGGCCAAGTCGGCCCTGCCGGCCGAGCTCGTCAAGGCGGCGTAAGCCAACGTCCGGGCTCTCCCCCTCAGGCGGGCCCGATCTGCCGAGACTGCACCATCACGGCCCGCAAGCGCGGGCCGTTTTGCGTTGTGCGGGTCGTTTCCCGCCTCCGGGTTGACGGGGCGGGGCGGCGCGTTGCAGGGCATCCGCGAGCCCCGATTGAGCAGACCATGACCGATCTCACCAGCCTCGAAACCGATCTCCTCGCCAAGGTCGCCGACGCCGCCGACGAGGCGGCGCTCGACGGCGTGCGCGTCGCGGCCCTCGGCAAGAAGGGCGCCGTCTCCGAGCTGCTGAAGACCTTAGGCGGCATGAGCCCTGAGGCGCGCAAGGAGCAGGGCCCGCTGATCAACGGCCTGCGCGACCGGGTCCAGGGCGCGATCCAGTCGCGGCGCGACACCCTCGCCGAGGCCGCGCTGACGGCGCGTCTCGCCGCCGAGCGCATCGACGTGACCCTGCCGGTGCGCGAGGGCCCCGAGACCCGCGGCCGCATCCATCCGATCACCCAGGTGATGGACGAGATCACGGCGATCTTCGGCGATATGGGCTTCTCGATCGCCGAAGGCCCGGACGTCGAGACCGACGAGCTGAACTTCACCGCGCTCAACTTCCCCGAGGGCCATCCGGCCCGGGAGATGCACGACACCTTCTTCCTGCGGCCCGACCGGGACGGGAAGCGCAAGCTCCTGCGCACCCACACCTCGCCGGTGCAGGTCCGCACCATGCGCAGCGTGCAGCCGCCGATCCGGGTGATCTGCCCCGGCCGCACCTACCGGCACGATTCCGACCAGACCCACACCCCGATGTTCCACCAGGTCGAGGGCCTGGTGATCGACCGCCAGGCGAACATCAGCCACCTGAAGTGGATCCTGGAGGAATTCTGCAAGGCATTCTTCGAGGTCGACAGCGTCAAGATGCGCTTCCGGCCGTCGTTCTTCCCCTTCACCGAGCCCTCGGCCGAGGTCGACATCCAGTGCTCGCGCAAAGGGGGCGAGATCCGCTTCGGCGAGGGCGACGACTGGCTCGAGATCCTCGGCTGCGGCATGGTCCATCCGAACGTGCTGCGGAACTGCGGTCTCGACCCTGACAGTGTGCAGGGCTTCGCCTGGGGGATGGGCATCGACCGGATCGCGATGCTCAAATACGGCATGCCGGACCTGCGCCCGTTCTTCGAGGCCGACGTGCGCTGGCTCGAGCATTACGGCTTCCGGCCCCTCGACATCCCGAGCCTGGTCGGCGGCCTGACTGGCTGAGAGACGCTTCCGCGAGGCGCACCATGACCGTGGACGAGATCACGACGATCGCCGACGAGATCCTGACCCGGCATCTCGCCGAGTCCGGCTGCGAGCGGGTCGAGGTGCGCCCGGGCTACAACCAGCCCGACGAGCCGTCGCTGTTCGTCGTCGCCCCCATGAAGGCGGGTTCGGGCGTGACCGGGGGCAAGGAGTCCAACGTCGCCAACGCGGCGCTCTGGCTGCCTCTGCGCGAGAAGGGGGAGGAGCGCTTTCCCTATCTCGATCTCGATGACCCCGACGACGAGAGCTTGGGCGACAGGAGCTTGGGCGACAAGAGCTTGGGCGACGACGAGGACGATAGGGACGTGGAAGAGGATGCTTATGCCACGCCTCGGTAATGCCCTCGTCCACGACCTCCTGGTGGTTGCCGACATGCTCGCCGAACAGGGCGGGCGCCGCAACCTGCGGAAGGCGGCGATGCGGCGCGCCGTCAGCCGTGCCTGCGACGCCGTGTTCCACGGGCTCTGCTTCGTCTGTACCCGGGCACTCGGTCTCTGGCGGCGCGACGCAGCGCTGACGGAGCCGGTCTACCGGCTCCTCGACCACGGCCAGATCCGCAAGCGCCTGGCCGGGCGCGAAGCGGCCGAACTCGGCCCGATCGTCGTCGAGATCGGTGCGGCCTTCGCCTGCCTGCAGGACCGCCGGCATCAGGCGGATTACAGCCCCCCTAGCCTGAACATCCACCGCGACGCGACCCGCAACGTCGTCGCCCGCGCGAAGCAGGCCGTCTGCGACCTCGAATCCCTCGACGACGACCAGTGCCGACGCCTGGACGTCCTCCTCATCACGAAGACCCGGCTCGCCTGAGCCGAGAGGTTTAGCCCCATGAAATTCACCCTCGCCTGGCTCAAGGACCATCTCGACACCGACGCTTCCCTCGACCTGATCGTCGAGACCCTGACCCGCATCGGGCTGGAGGTGGAGCGCGTCGAGGACAAGGCCGCGGATCTCTCGGCCTACCGCATCGCCGCCGTGCTCACCGCCGAGCAGCACCCCAACGCCGACCGCCTGCGGGTCTGCACCGTCGAGACCGGCGAGGGCGCGCCCGTGCAGGTGGTCTGCGGCGCGCCGAACGCGCGGGCCGGCATGAGAACTGTGTTCGCGCCTCCCGGCACCTACGTGCCGGGCAAGAACATCACCCTGTCGGTCGGGGTGATCCGCGGGGTCGAGAGCCGCGGCATGCTGTGCTCGGGCGCCGAGCTCGGCCTGTCCGACGACCATGACGGCATCCTCGACTTGCCCCAGGACGCCCCGGTCGGCCAGCCCTTTGCGGCCTTCGCCGGCCTCGACGACCCGGTGATCGAGATCAACCTGACGCCGAACCGGCCCGATTGCACCGGCATCCACGGCATCGCCCGCGACCTCGCGGCCGCCGGCATCGGCACCCTGCGGCGCGAGCATCTCGCGCCGGTGCGGGGGGAGGGGCCCTGCCCGGTCACCGTCACGCGCGACTTCGGCGCGGACGACGCGCATCTCTGCCCGCTCTTCGGCTTGCGGCTGGTGCGCGGCGTCAAGAACGGGCCCTCGCCCGAGTGGATGCGCCGACGCCTCACCGCCATCGGCCTGCGGCCGATCAATGCGCTGGTCGACATCACCAACTACGTCACCTTCGACCGCGGCCGGCCGCTCCACGTCTTCGACGCCGCCAAGGTGAAGGGCGACCTCACGGTCCGCCGCGCCCGCGACGGGGAGGAGATCGTCGCCCTCGATGGGCGCACCTACCGGCTCGACGACGGCGCGATCGTCATCGCCGACGAGGCCGGAATCGAGTCGATCGCCGGCATCATGGGTGGGGAGCATTCCGGCTGCGACGAGGGCACGACCGACGTGCTGATCGAATCGGCCCTGTGGGACCCGCTCGCCATCGCCCGCACCGGCCGGCGCCTCGGCATCGTGACGGATGCCCGCTACCGCTTCGAGCGCGGGGTCGATCCGGCCTTCGCCCTGCCGGGCCTGGATCTCGCGACCAAGCTGGTGCTCGACCTCTGCGGCGGCAGCCCGAGCGAGGCGACCGTGTCGGGCGAGGTGCCGGACACCGACCGCATCATCGACTTCCCCTGGACCGAGGTGCGCCGGCTGTCGGGCCTCGACCTGCCGCGGCCGGAGATGAAGGTGATGCTGGAATCTCTCGGCTTCCACGTCGCCGGATCGGGCGACCGGGCCAAAGTGCTGTCCCCGTCCTGGCGCCCCGACGTCGAGGGCAAGGCCGACCTCGTTGAGGAGATCGTCCGCATCGCCGGCCTCGACCGGATCGAGCCGAAGCCCCTGCCGCGGATCGAAGCGACCGTCATCCGCCCGGTCCTGACCGTGATGCAGAAGCGCACCCGGCAGGCCAAGCGCGAATTCGCCGCCCGCGGCCTCGTCGAGGCGGTGACCTGGTCGTTCATCGCCCATGGCGATGCGACCCTGTTCGGCGGCGGCAAGCCGGAGCTGGCGCTCGCCAACCCGATCGCCGCCGACCTCTCGGACATGCGCCCGAGCCTGGTGCCGGGCCTCGCCCGCGCCGCGCAGCGCAACGCCGACCGCGGCTACGGCGACGTCGCGCTGTTCGAGGTCGGGCAGTGTTTCGCCTCCGACCAGCCCGAGGGCCAGACCACCAAGGCGACGGCGCTCCGCCGCGGCACCGCCCGCCATGGCGGCGCCGGCCGGCACTGGGACGGCCCGGCCCGGCCCGTCGACGCCTTCGAGGCCAAGGCCGACGCGCTGGCGCTCCTGACCTCCCTCGGGGTGCCGACCGGCGGCCTCCAGGTCGTGGCCGGCGGGCCGGACTGGCTGCATCCCGGCCGCTCCGGCACGCTCCAGTTCGGGCCGCGCAACCAGGTCGGATTCTTCGGCGAGCTGCACCCGCGGGTGCTGAAGGCCCTCGACATCAAGGGCCCGGTGGTGGTCTGCGAGATCACCCTCGACGCCCTGCCGCTCCCGAAGCACCGGCCGACCAAGATGAAGCCGGCGGCGAGCCTGCCCGACTTCCAGCCGCTCACCCGCGATTTCGCCTTCGTGGTCTCCCGCAGCGTGGCGGCGGGCGACATCCTGAAGGCGGCTCAAGGCGCCGAGCGCACCCTCGTCGCCGGCATCGAGGTGTTCGACGTCTACGAGGGCGCCGGCATCGGCGAGGACCAGAAGTCCGTCGCCGTGGCCTTGCGGCTCCAGCCGACCGACCGCACCCTCACCGATGCCGAGATCGAGGCGGTGAGCCAGAAGATCGTCGCCGAGGTGACGCGCAAGACCGGCGCGACCCTGCGGGGCTGATCCCGGACGGGCCGGCGGCGCGGTGGGCGCCGCCGGCGGAAACGGCGAGGGGAAGGCGGACATGGCGGAGACCGATCTGGTCCGGGAGCTGTCGGGGGCGACCTATCTGCCGGAGGCGGCCCTGGAGCGGGCGCGGGCGGCGCCGGAGACGATCGCCGAGCCGGTCCTCGCCGTCCTCGACCGTGCCGCCGACGGTGATCCCGAGGCGCTGACCGAGCCCGAGCGGAGCCTGCTCTTCTGGGGCATCCACGTCCTGGCCTCTTCCCGCGACACCCGGATCCACGCGGCCCTGATGCGCCTCCTGCGCCGCGACGAGGGGGCGGTCTCGGCCGCGCTCGGGGAAGATTACCCGAACACCCTCGCGGCCCTCGTCGCCGGCAGCTTCGACGGCGATGCCGACCGGCTGCTCGCCGCCATCGCCGGCGAGGTCCCGGCCGGCCTCGCGCGGATGCAGCTCTTCCACGCCCTCGCGCTGCTGACCGCCGACGGGCGCATCGACCGCGAGGCGGTGAAGGCGTTCCTGGTCCGGTTCGACGACGAGCGCCTGTGCGCCTCCGACGCGGAGGAGGTCTGGCAGGGCTGGGAGGACGCGATCTCGCTTCTCGGCTTCGACGACCTCGTTCCCCGCCTCAAGGCGGCGCGCAAGGACGGCCGCAATGCCGGCAGCGTCGTCGACTGGGGCACGGTGCAGGACACCCTCAAGGAGGCGCGCCTGCGGCCGAAGAGCCGCGACCGTTTCGACGACCTGCTGATCGATTACCTCGACGACCTGGTCGGGGCGCTCGACCACACCCGCGAGGGCGCCTACGACCACCTGCCCGACCTCGACGAGGACGGCTTCCCGATCCCCGAGCGCAACCCCTACCGCGACGTGGGTCGCAACGATCCGTGCCCGTGCGGCAGCGGCAAGAAATTCAAGAAGTGCTGCCTCGACAAGGTCGAGCAAGGCTTCGCGGCCCTGCCGCCGCTGCCGCCGGCACGCTGAGGGCAGAGCGCTGGACCGAGCCTGAGGGCGCGATGTCCCGGCAGGTCCGGCGCCCTGACTTACGTGGATGTACTTCCCGTGGACATTCCCCATCCGGACCGTCGAGCCGACGCGGCTGCAGGGGCCGAATCCTCGCGGCTGTGCGGGCAAAGCTTGACGCAGAAAGCGACAAATAAAGACAGGGGCGATTGCCGGAATTCAAAATGAATGCCATGTGATTCATTCGTTCATTTTGGCGCGACGGCAGCTCGTTTTGATATTGCTGACAAAATTCCAGCCTTGTCTTGTAAGGGCATCAATGGAAGAAAAAACTTTCATGGGCAAAAAAATCGAAAAATTTTACGGAATTTTCTGAAATCTGCCGCAGCGTTAACGCCATCTCTTTTCTGGCGGGTGAACGATCCGATGCGCATCCAAATGCGTGCACGCTTGTACGGCGGCTTCACGCTTCTGGCGATCCTCGCGGCCGTGATGGGCGGTTTCGCCTATCGGCAGACCGGCAGCCTCGACGGGATGTTCGACACCAAGGCGCAGCTCGAGCGGGCGGCCCGCGAGCTCTACACGCTGAACGGCCTGACCGACCACTTCCTGGCGCAGAGCCTGACGTACCGGATGACGCCGAACGCGGACGGGGCCGCCGGGATGCAGTCCAGCCTGTCCGAGATGACGCAGCTCGCCGACGGGCTCGCCGCGCGGGCCCTGTCGGACGAGCGGCGCGCGCTCTATGCCGGCCTGCGCGACCAGTCGAACGGCTTGGAAGCGGAACTCCCCAAGCTGGTCGCGCTGGGCACGCAGATCCGTGAGAACAAGGCCGGCGTCTACACTGCGGGCGACGACCTGACCAAGGCCTCGGGCGTGCTCGTCGCCCAGCTCCGGTCCGGCGGCGACGACGCGATCCTCGACCAGGCGGTGGAGATCGAGCGGACCCTGCTGCTGTTTCGCGTCATGAACTGGCGCTTCCTGGCGACCACCGACCCGAAGACCCGCGCGCTCTCGGCCGCGACCTTCACCACCGCCGAGGCCTCGGTCGGAAAGCTGAAGGCGTTGAACCTGACGCCGGCGCAGCGACGGGATCTCGCCACCGTCGAGGAGGCGCTGCATCGCCTCAACCGGCACATCACGGCGGCGGCCTCCGCGATGCTCGAGAGCGAAGCCCTGTACGAGCAGGGCCTGAAGCCCAAGGCGGAGGCGCTCGCCGCTGCCGGTACGCAGGCCCGCACCAAACTGGATGCCGTGCTCCAGGACATCGCCACCCGCAGCAGCGACACGATGGCCTCGACGAAGCAGGTGCAGGTGGCGCTGCTGGCGCTGATCCTGGCGATCAGCGCCGCGTCGGCGGTGCTGATCGGGCGCAGCATCACCCGGCCGATCTCCGGCATGACCCGGGCGATGAGCCGCCTGGCCGCGGGTGAGACCGCCATCGAGGTCCCCTCGCAGGATGCGACCGACGAGATGGGCGAGATGGCCCGTGCCGTGGAGGTGTTTCGCCAGAACGCGGTGGCGCGCCTCGCGCTGGAGGCCGACCAGGCCGCACAAGCCTCCGCCCGCCAGCGCCGTGCCGACCGGGTCGACGCGCTGATCAGCGCCTTCCAGCAGCGGGTCGCCGGCTCGCTCGAGATCGTCACCTCGGCCGCCTCCGAGCTCGACGCCACCGCCCGGTCGATGACCCAGGTCGCCGACGGCACCAACGCCCAGGCGGTCGCCTCCAGCGCCGCCGCCGAGGAGACCTCGGCCAACGTCCAGACCGTCGCGGCGGCGGCCGAGGAGATGGTCGCCTCGCTGCGGGAGATCGAGCGCCAGGTCGTGCATTCCCGGGAGGTGGCCGGCCACGCCGCGCACGAGGCCGACGCCACCAACGCCGCGATGGCGAGCCTCGGCACCGCCGCGACGCAGATCGGGGCCGCCGTCACCACCATCTCGGCCATCGCCAGCCAGACCAACCTCTTGGCGCTCAATGCCACCATCGAGGCGGCCCGGGCGGGCGAGGCCGGCCGCGGCTTCGCGGTCGTCGCGGCGGAGGTGAAGGAACTGGCCGGACAGACCGCGCGGGCCACCGAGGAGATCGGCGGGCAGATCACCGCGATCCAGGCCGCCACCGATCAGGCGGGCGACGCCATCCGGCAGATCAGCGGCACGATCGCGGCGCTGAACGAGATCAGCAGCGCCATCGCGGCGACGGTGGTGGAGCAGACCGCGGCCACGACGGAAATCTCCCGCAACGCGAACGAGGCGGCGCGCGGCACCCGGGATGTCTCGTCCAGCGTCGCCCGCGTGCTGTCGCTGGCGGACGAGACCGGTGGCGCGGCCGCGCAGGTGCTCGCCGCCGCCGCCGACCTGGCGACGCAGTCCCTGACCGTCAAGCAGGAGGTCGACGGGTTCCTGGGCGAGATCCGGGCGGCCTGACGTAGCGCCGGGGCGGGCCTCAATGGTCCGTCCCGCTCAACGGGTTGCCCGGGTCCCAGGCATAGGACAGCGTCTCGAAGCGCAGGGACCGGGCATCGACCATCAGCAGGCGGCCGACCAGGGGCTCGCCGAAGCCCGCTACGGCGCGGATGACTTCCAGCGCCATCAGCGAGCCCATCAGGCCGGCCAGCGCGCCGAGCACCCCGGCCTCGGCGCAGGTGGGCACCGAGCCGGCCGGCGGCGGGCTCGGGAAGAGGCAGCGATAGGTCGGGTTGGGCCGGCCGTCCGGCCCGGTCTCGTGGGCCCGGATCGTGGTGAGCGATCCGTCGAACTGACCCAGCGCCGCGGTCACCAGCGGCCGGCGGGCGCGGTAGCACGCATCCGAGACGGCGTAGCGGGTCGAAAAGTTGTCCGAGCCGTCGGCGACGAGGTCGTATGCGGCGATCAGCGCCTCGGCATTCTCGGGGGTGAGCCGGATGGCGTGGGTCTCGACCCGGACATTCGGGTTGAGCCGGGCGACGGCCTCCGTCGCGCTCTCGACCTTCGGCCGGCCGATATCCGGTGTGCCGTGGATCACCTGGCGCTGCAGGTTCGAGAGCGAGACCGTATCGTCGTCGACGATGCCGATCGTGCCGATCCCGGCCGCCGCCAGGTACTGGATCAGCGGCGCGCCGAGGCCGCCGGCGCCGATCACCAGCACCCGCGCCGCCTTGAGGCGGACCTGGCCGGGGCCGCCGACCTCCCGCAGCACGATGTGGCGGGCGTAGCGTTCGATCTCGTCGGGGCTGAGCGCGGTCATGCCGCCTAGTTAGGCGAGACGCCGGTCGCGGGGAAGGCCCCGGCGGGCAAGGGCCTCGGGGAGGGCGAGGGCCTCCGCGAAGGAGAAGGGCGTCGATCGCGGCGGTTCTCATCGGCGCCGTTCGGCGCTACGGCTCGCGGCTACCGAGGCTTTGCATCTTGCGGATACGCGCCGTGACCGACTCGCATTCCCCCCTCGCCCTGGCTCAGGGGCTGATCCGCTGCCCCTCGGTGACGCCGCACGAGGGCGGGGCGCTCGCCTACCTCGCGGGGATCCTCGCCGCGGCCGGCTTCGCGGTCGAGCGCCCGGTCTTCTCGGAAGCAGGCACGCCGGACATCGAGAATCTCTATGCCCGCATCGGCGAGGGGCCGTGCCTGCTGTTGGCCGGCCACACCGACGTGGTGCCGCCGGGCGATCCGTCAGCCTGGCGCCACGACCCCTTCGCCGGCACGGTCGAGGGCGGGGCGCTGTTCGGGCGCGGCGCCGTCGACATGAAGGGCGGCATCGCCTGCATGCTGGCGGCGGTCCTGGCCTTCCTCAGGCAGCGCGGGCCGGATTTCGGCGGCGCGATCGCGTTCCTGATCACCGGCGACGAGGAGGGGCCGGCGGTGAACGGCACCGTCAAGCTCCTCGACTGGGCCCAGGCGCGGGGCGAGCGCTTCAGCCACTGCCTGCTCGGCGAGCCGACCAATCCCGACGCCTTGGGCGAGATGATCAAGATCGGCCGGCGCGGCTCGCTCACCGCGACCCTGACCGTGCACGGCGTGCAGGGCCACGTCGCCTATCCGCACCGGGCCGAGAACCCGATCCCCGGCCTCCTGCGCCTCGCGCAGGGGCTGCTCGCGAGCCCGCTCGATGCCGGCACGGCGCATTTCGACGCCTCGAACCTCGAATTCACCACGATGGATGTCGGCAATCCGGCGACCAACGTGATCCCGGCCGAGGCGCGGGCGACGTTCAACGTCCGCTTTAACGACCTCTGGACGCCCGAGACCCTGGCCGCCGAGCTGGAACGGCGCCTGGAGGCGGCGGCCGGCAACGCGGTGCGCTACACGCTCGACGTCCGCCCGACCAACTCCGTCGCCTTCCTGACCGTGCCCGACGCCTTCGTGGAGCAGGTGGCCGACGCCATCGAGGCCGAGACCGGCCGCCGGCCCGCCCTCTCGACCACCGGCGGCACCTCGGATGCCCGCTTCATCAAGGATGCTTGCCCGGTCATCGAGTTCGGCCTCGTCGGGCAGACGATGCACCAGGTCGACGAGCGGGTGGCGGTCTCGGATCTCGACCGGCTGACGGCGATCTACCGGCGGGTGCTGGAGGCTTATTTTCCTGATGCTGCCGCGTCGCCGCGTCAGGCTTGACCGGCATTAGACGAAAGTTGAATCTGGCAGCCTCGATCCTGGAGGCCGCCGATGTTCGTGAGCGCTGACGAGGTGACCCGCTCCTTGCGCGGCACGGCCGGCCTGATCGGCCGCCGGCCGGATGCCCTGCGCCATTTCGATGTGAGCGAGCGCGGCTTCTGGCGCTCCTTCGGGGCGATCTGGCTCACCGCGCCGGCGGTCACGGTGGCGCTCGCCCTGGAGCGCGGGGCCGGCGCCGCGCCGTTCCAACTCGACCATGTCACCGTGTCGGTCGTCACCGGGCTGGTGGCGGGCTTCCTCGCCGTGCCCCTGGCGATGATCGCGATCCTGCGCCGCCTCGACCGCAGGCGAGCCTACGTGCCCTTCGTGGTCGTGACCAACTGGTGCCTGGCGGCGGGCCTCGCCGTCCTGGCGCTGCCGGGCAGCCTGCTCCTCCTCGATCTGGCCACGCCGGGCCTCGCGGCGCTCGATGCCGCCGCCTTCCTGGTGGTGCTGCTGTGGCTGCACGCCCGCGCCGCCCGGGCGATCCTCGGCCTGCCGGCGCCCGTCGCGGCGCTGGTCACGCTCGCCTGCTTCGGCCTCGTCGCCGGCATGGCCGGTGGGGCGCATGCCTTGGTGTGACCGGTCGCTGAACGTCACCGAAAGCTTGTCGGGACGAGCGACGACAAGACCACCCTCAGCGTCATCCCGGGTTCTTGCCTGCGGCGAGCCCCGGGATGACACCGAGCTGCGTCGACGCAGGCCAGCCGGCATCGTCCGTCGCGCGGATGGTCAATGTCCTGCCGGCGGCAGGTAGCGGATGGCGGCGATCAGGATCCCGATCCCCGCTGCGGCCAGCGTGCCGAGCGTCACGATCATTCGCTGTTCGAGGAGCTTCAAGTCGGCTCGGCCCGCCGCCAAGCCGAGATCCGTTCGGTGGGAGAGCGCAGCGACCTTCTGGGAAAGGTCCGTTGGTTTCGCTTCCAGGCGAATTTCGGTCTTCCGCAGGTCGGCCTTGGTCGCCAGTGACGCCAGTTCCGATTCGCGCCCGTCCCTCGGTGCGCCCGTGATCGCTTCGGCCTGATCCTCCGAGAAGCCGGACGCCTTGGGCCGACGGACGAGGGCGTAAGTCTCGAAGGCGATGGCAGTCAGGGTCGGCGGCTCGACTCCGGCGATTCTCACGATGCCAGAAGCGCCGGATCCGCCCAAGCACCGCAATGACGCAAGGTCACCCGAACTCGGCCGGATAATCCACCCCGATCAGCGTCAGCCCGCCGGAGGGGGCCAGCGGCCCGCAGCGGGTGCGGTCGCGGGAATCGAGCACGTCGCGCACGCCCTGCGGGGTGAGCCGGCCGCCGCCGGCGAGCATCAGGGTGCCGACCATGCCACGGACCTGGTGATGCAGGAACGAGCGCGCGGCGGTGATCGCCACGATCTCCTCGCCCTCCCGTCTCACGTCGAGCCGGTCGAGGGTGCGCACAGGGCTGTTGGCCTGGCACTCCGCCGCCCGGAAGGCGGAGAAATCGTGCCGGCCGAGCATCAGCTGCGCCGCCTCGTGCATCAGCCCGGCATCGAGCGCCCAGGGCACGTGCCAGACGAAGCCGCGGGTCAGCGCCGGCGGGCTGCGGCGGTTGAGGATACGGTAGCGGTAGTGGCGCTTGATCGCCGAGTGGCGGGCGTCGAAATCCGGCCCGACCTCGGCGGCCGAGATCACCGCCACCGGCTCGGGCCGCAGATGGGCGTTGGCGGCGTCGCGCACCGTGTCGGTGCGCCACGGCTTGTCGAGGTCGAGATGGACGACCTGGTGCGTGGCGTGCACGCCGGCATCGGTGCGTCCGGCGCAATGGACCCGCACCGGGCCGCCGACGAAGCGGGCGATCGCCTCCTCCAGCGCCTGCTGCACCGAGCGGTCGGCGGCCTGCCGCTGCCAGCCGGCGAAGGCGGTGCCGTCATACTCGACGACGAGCTTGTAGCGCGGCATCAGGCGAGGCGGGCGCCGGGCTCGAGCCGCCGGCCGCGGGCGAAATCCTCGAACGCCATCGCGCCCTTGCCGGCGGGCTGCACGGTGACGAGGCGCAACGCGCCCTCGCCGGCCGCGACCGTGCCGGCGGCGTCCAGCAGCGTGCCGGGCTCTCCCGACCCGGAGGCGAGGCGCGCCCGCAGCACCTTCACCCGCTCCGGCCCGCGGCCGAGATCGGCCGTGACATAGGCGCCCGGGAAGGGCGACAGGCCGCGCACCCGGTCGTGGAGGGTCTTGGCGGCTTGCGACCAGTCGAGCCGCGCCTCCTCGTTGGTGATCTTGTGGGCGTAGACGACGCCCTCCGGGCTCTGCGTCCGGAATTGCAGGTTGCCGCGCTCGAGCGCGCCCAGCGCCCGCGCCATCAGGTCGGCGCCGAGCGGCATCAGCCGGTCGTGCAATTCGCCGGCCGTCATGTCGGGGGTGATCGCCACCCGCTCGACCATGCCGAGCGGGCCGGTATCGAGCCCGGGCTCCATCCGCATCACCGCGACGCCGGTCTCCTCGTCGCCCGCCATCACGGCGCGCTGGATCGGCGCCGCGCCGCGCCAGCGCGGCAGCAGCGAGGCGTGCAGGTTGAGGCACCCGAGAGCCGGCGCGTCGAGGATCGCCGGGGGCAGGATCATGCCGTAGGCCACCACCACGGCGACGTCGGCGCCGTGACCCCGAAAGGTCTCGGCCGCTTCCTCGGTGCGCAGGGTCTTGGGCGTCAGGACGGGCAGCCCGAACTTCTCCGCCAGGGCCTGGACCGGCGAGGGGCGTAAGGACATGCCGCGGCCGGCCGGGGCCGGCGCGCGGGTATAGACCGCCACCACCTCGTGGCCGCCGCCGACGATCTCGGCGAGGGTCGGCACCGCAAAATCTGGGGTGCCCATGAACACGACCTTGAGGGGCATGGTCGCTACGCGGCTTCGCGCTTGGCCGCCTTGGCGAACTTCTTCATCACCCGGTCGCGCTTGAGCTTGGACAGATGGTCGATGAAGAGCACGCCGTTGAGGTGGTCGATCTCGTGCTGGAGGCAGGTGGCCAGGAGCCCGTCGGCCTCCTGTTCCACGGTCTCGCCGTCGAGGGTGCGGAACCGCACCCGCACCCGGTCGGGGCGGATCACCTCGGCGTAGTAATCGGGGATCGACAGGCAGCCCTCCTCGTAGGGCCGGGTCTCGTCCGAGGTCCAGACGATCTCCGGATCGAGGAGCACGAGGGGCTTGCGCTCGTCCTTCTCCTTGGACGTGTCGATGGTCACGATGCGCACTGGCTCGCCGATCTGGATGCCGGCGAGGCCGACGCCGGGAGCGTCGTACATCGTCTCCAGCATGTCGGCCGCGAGCTTCCGCACCTCGCCGGTGATCGTGCCGACCGGCGCCGAGATCTCGCGCAAGCGCGCGTCCGGCAGGATGACGAGGGGACGGATGCTCATTGGATGCCAGGCAATCGGGAGACCGGGCGCCGAAGGGCGCCCGCAAGTGTCCGGGAAATAAGGATTCGTGTCCGCCGGGTCAAACCCGATGTCGCAGCGCCCCTAGAACGCGGTGCGCTGGCGGATCGCCGCCGACAGCGTGCCCTCGTCGAGGTAGTCGAGCTCGCCGCCGACCGGCACGCCGTGGGCGAGCCGCGTCACCTTGATCGGCAGGTGGGTCAGGAGCTCGGTGACGTAATGGGCGGTGGTCTGGCCGTCGACCGTGGCGTTGAGTGCCAGGATCACCTCGCGCATCTCGGGCGCGCTCACCCGCTCGACCAGGCGGCTGAGGTTCAGGTTCTCCGGCCGCACCCCGTCGAGGGCCGAGAGCACGCCGCCGAGCACGTGGTAGCGCGCCGTCACGGCGCCCGAGCGCTCCAGCGCCCAGAGGTCCGAGACGTCCTCGACCACCACCAGCATCGAGGGGTCTCGGCTCTGGTCGCGGCAGATCGTGCAGGGATCCTGCGTGTCGACGTTGCCGCATTCGTGGCAGACCACGATCCGGTCGGCGGCGACCCGCATGGCGTCGGCGAGCGGCGCCAGCAGCGTCTCGCGCTTCTTGATGAGCTGGAGCGCGGCCCGGCGGGCCGAGCGCGGCCCGAGGCCGGGCATGCGGGCCAGGAGCTGGATCAGCCGCTCGATCTCCGGACCCGCGACGGCCTGGGGCATGGATGACTCGACTTTCGTGGTGACGATGCGCCTGAATCCCCCTCTCC